>CANQZY010000075.1 GCA_947628455.1 uncultured Methanobrevibacter sp. | reverse complement strand
TTGTTTCTAGTTTGGATACGGTAAAAAATCTAATGAAAAAAATTTTTGATGGATTAACAGATGAAGAATTAAGAAACGTTAACGTTGATGATATGATTAAAGTTTTAATTGATATAGTTAAGCATACCATTTCTAGTTTGTCTTTTGGAAATAAAGAAAAAAACTAACTGAGGGACAGAGCAATCTGTCCCTTTATGAAATGTTATTTGAATTACAGTTAAGCTTATGTGAACGTTTCAAATGTATTACACCTTTTGATGTAAGAAAAGAGTGTTTTGATGAAGTTATTTTATTAGTTAAGCGATTAAATAATCGTGTAGAGACACAAAATGTAGATTTATATAATGAAAAACATTATGAAAAAATTAATGGTAAAACAAGGGTTTATGTACCAGTAATTGAGTAGGAGGTGAGAATATGGCAAAAGGAGAAGATATCACTACTCGTTTTAAAGTGGATGTATCTGATTTAAAAAAAGGAATAACAGAAGCCAATAATCAGATTAAAATGGCAAATTCTGAATTTACTAAAGCATCTGCAGGTATGGATGATTGGAGTAAATCAAGTGAAGGTATTCGTGCTAAGTTACAACAACTTACTACTATATTGTCTGCTCAAAACGATAAATTAAACAATTATAAGGAACAATTAAAAAGAATAGAAGAAGCAGAAAAAAAGGCTAGTGATGAAGTATCAAGATTAAAAACAGAACTTGATAAAGCAAAGAAAACTTATGGTGAAAATTCAAGCGAAGTTAAGAAATTACAAACTCAATTGACATCTGCAGAAAAAGCTGAAATGCAATTGAAAACTCAGATTGCAAATGCTACTGTAACTATGAATAATCAAGAGGCAACAGTAACTAAAACTGAAAAAGAAATGAATAAACTTGAAGTATCATTAAAAGATGTTGAAGAAGCAGAAAAAAAAGCTTCAAAGAGTGGTAAATCAGTAGAAGAAGAATTACAAAACATGGATGATGCCTCAAAGAATGCACAAGATGGTTTTACTGTACTTAAAGGAGCTTTAGCAAATTTGGTTGCAGATGGATTTAGAAAAGCTATTGATGCTGCTAAAGAATTTGCTACAGAGATGCTTACTACTGCTGCTAATGTTAAAGCAGAAAACGCCATGTTTGAACAAACTTTCGGAGATATGGGTGATGCTGCTAGTGATGCCATTAAACGTGTTGCAGATTCTAGTGGTATTTTGGAAACAAGATTGAACACTACTGGGGCTAGGTTATATGCTTTCGCACGTTCCAATGGTGGTGAAACTGCAGAATCATTACAATTAATGGAAGAAGCTTTACAAGCGACTGCCGATAGTGCAGCATATTATGATAAAAGTTTAGATGAAACTGCTGAAACTATGATGTCCTTTTTAAAAGGTAATTTTGCTAATGATGCAGCACTAGGTATTTCTGCAACTGAATTTACTCGTAATGCAAAAGCAACAGAATTATTTGGTAAAAAATATTTAGAATTAACAGAATTTCAAAAACAACAAACATTACTTAAAATGGTTACTGATGCTCAAAAGGTTTCTGGTGCATTTGGACAGGCTTCTCGAGAGTCCGATGGTTGGGAAAATGTAATGGGGAACTTAAAAGAAACTTGGAGACAATTTCAAGCTAGAGTAGGTACACCATTTCTTGAAGCATTAATACCTGTTATTCAAGAAATAACTAAAAGTTTCACTGAATGGGCAGATAGTGTTAATTGGGATGTGTTTGGTAGAAAAGTAAAAAAGTTTATTAGTAATATTATTAGTGGAATTAAGAGTTTAATAAGTGTTGTAGGTAATATAATATCATTTGTTAAAACATTTAAACCATTAATTATAGGTTTAGGTACAGCAATTTTAGCATATGTTACATATTCAAAATTAGCAACCACTAGTACTAAACTATTTAATGCAGCACTTAAAGCTAATCCAGCGGGATTAGTTATTAGTGCAATCGCAGGATTAATAGCAGGATTTAAAACATTAATAGATTATGAAAATAAAGAAACTAAAGCTTTAAAAGAAAAATCGGAAGCTATTAAAGCTGAAACCGAAGCAACTCAAGAACTTATTAAGTCAAGACAAGATTTACATGATAGTGTTGAAGAAAGTATTAGTAATGGACTCGCAGAACTTGATTATGTTCAAGATTTAAAAAGCGAATTAGACAATTTAGTAGATGCCAATGGTAAAGTTAAAGAAGGCTATGAGAATAGAGCTAATTTCATAATTGGACAATTAAGTGAAGCTACTGGTGTTGAAATATCGTTGATTGATGGTCAAATTCAAAAATATAATGAACTTTCAAAAACAATAGATGCGATAATTGAAAAGAAAAAAGCTGAATTAATATTAGAAGCTAATGAAGATTTATATAAAGATGCGATTAAAAACAGACAAAATGCTTATAATGAAATATCTCGTTTGAATGATGAAATTGCATCTACTTACAGTCAAATGATGGATAAACTGGATGAAGCTCAAAGATATAAATATGATTGGAGAGGTGTTCAAGCAAATAAACAATATAAACAACTACAAGATCAATATGACAATCTTATGGAGCAATATCATGCACAACAAGATTTAGCTGATGATAACGCTTATATAATAGGTGCATATGAGAAACAAATGGTTGATTTTCAAAAAGGAGCTTATGAAAATATTATTTCAAACGATATTAATCTAACTGAGCATAAACGAAATAAAAATTTAACAGATAAAGAAATAGCTGAAAAGAATTTAGAAATAGCTAAACTTGAATATGGTAATTTGTTGATGGAGCAACAAGAAGCAACGGATGATCAAAAAGCTTTATATGATCAACAAATAGAAAATGCAAAGAAAAATGTTGAAGAAAAACAACAAGTTTTAGATTCTTTAACTTCAACAGTAGCAACAGGAAATGAAAATGTAGCCGAAGCATGGGAAACTGGAATAGCTAATCAATTATCATCAATGACTTCAAGAAATATAGAATTTAAAGATGCTGGTAATGGACAAGTTCAAATGTATGTTGATGGGGTAAAAACTGGTAAACCTATGGCAGAAAATGAAATGAGAAGTTTAGCAGAAGATAGTATACAACAAATAAAAGATAAAAAAATGGATGCTCAAACAGCTGGAGAATATTTGCTTGATGGAATTAACAAAGGTATTAGTAATAAAGCTAAAAAGAATAAGGTACTTGAAAGTGTTTGGGGATTTGGAATAGACATTATAAATCAGTTTAGAAGTGTATTTGATACACATTCTCCATCAAAGAAAACTGATAAATTAGGTCAGCAACTACTTGAAGGTATAGGTGTTGGTGTTAAAAAGAAGTCTAATCCGATATTGAATCAAGTCAGTGGTTTTGGGAAAAACCTATTATCCACATTGCAAGATCAACTTAATAATAATGTAGAATTAAATGAATTTAAAAATAGATTGGAAGTAGGATTAGATAATGCAAAATCTGGATTAAGTAATATGAACAATTCTTCATTTAATGAGAATAATAGCAGATCAAATAATTCTACAACAAATAATGTAATAAATAATTTTACTCAAAATATAAATGCACCAAAACAACCATCAAGGATAGAACTCTATAGGCAAACTCGAAATTTATTGGCTTTGAAGGGAGGAAATTAATATGTTTGTATTAAAAGTAGAAACAATTGATAAGACAGTTTTTGAATTAACTCATAAAGAATCTGATTATCAAATTCTATCAATAGCAGGATTAAATCCCCCTCAAGGTCAAATAAATATGTCGAATGTAGCGGGCATGGATGGTTCACTATTTAATTCTTCAAAATTACAAACAAGAAATATTGTTATAACAATTAGAATAAATGGCGATGTTGAAAAAAATAGATTAAAACTATATAACTATTTTAGGACTAAAGAATATTGTAAAATTTATTATAAGAATTCCTCTAGAAATGTATATATTGAGGGATATGTAGAAAATGTAGATAGTGATTATTTTACAAATAATGAATTAGTACAAATATCTATAATTTGCCCAAATCCTTATTTTAAAGATTTACAAATTATTGTTGATGACATTTCAAAGGTTATTCACAAATTCAAATTTCCATTTTCAATAAATATAGGTGAGCCTGAATATTTTTCACAATTAGAACTCAATAGGATTACTAATGTTCAAAATGTTAGTGAAAGTGAAACTGGTTTAATAATAAATGTTGATTTTTATGGATCTGTTAGAACGTTTGAAATACGTAATACAGTAACGGGAGAAAGATTTATTTTAGATTATGCTTTTAATAATCATGATAATTTAATAATTGATTGTAATGTAGGTGTAAAATCAGTTAAATGTATAAGAAATGGTATTGAGAGTAATTTAATAACTTATTTAAGAAAAGGTTCTAAGTTTTTTCAATTAAAAACTGGAGATAATAATTTTACATTTTTAGCAGATAATGGTGAAAGCGATCAATTAGTTTCTATAAATTTTAAACATTATAATGTATATAGAGGTGTATGATGATTGATATTTATATTTTGGATGAAAATCGTAATCAAATTAATATAATCGATAATCATGAATCGTTAATTTGGGCTAAACGATATGACGATGTTGGAGATTGTGAAATTAAAATATCCGCTAGTATTGAAAATTTAAACAAGTTTAGAAATGGTGTTTACTTATCAAGACAAGATGATGATTTAGTTTGTAGAATTGAAAAAATAGAATTAGATACTGATATTGAAAATGGTAATTATATTATTGTAACGGGTTACGATGTAAAAAAGATTTTAGGTCAAAGAATTATTTGGAAACAAACTAATTTTGATGGTTTAGTAGAAGATTATTTAAGAAAATTAGTTGATGAAAATTTAATAAATCCAAGTTTAATTAATAGAAAAATTGAAGGATTCACTCTTGATGAAAAAGTTGGATTTGATGAAAAAATAAGAGAGCAAGTTACATATGATAATTTAAATGAAAAAATTCAAGAAACAATAAAAAAATATAATTGGGGATATAAGGTTTATTTAAATGAAAACAAAAATTTTGTATTTAAATTATATAAAGGAAAAGATAAAAGTAAATACGTAATATTTTCTAACGATTATGAAAATTTATCATCAACAAAATATAGTGAAGATAAGACAAATATTAAAAATGTTGTCTTAACAGCGGGTGAAGGTGAAGGTACTGATAGAATTACTAACACTACTGGATTAGCTTCTGGAATAAATAGATATGAGTTATATGTTGATGCTAGAAATATTTCAAAAAAAATCGATTATGATGATTTAATTGCATCATATCCAGGTGGTAAAGAGGTTGTTATTGACGGAATTACTTATTGGCAAGTTGATGGTACAAATATAGCAATCATTACACGTGAAAATGAAAATAAAGTAGAAGTTGCGTTAACTGATACAATTTATCAAGCATCTTTATCAAGTAAAGGTTTAGAAGAATTAGCAAATTATCAAAGTAAAAAATCTTTTGAGGGTACTGTGGAGCCACGTTTGACATTTCAATACAAAAAAGATTATGACTTGGGAGATATAGTATCTGTTTCAAATGAATATGGAATAGAAGTAGAAGCAAGAATAATAGAAATAATTGAAGTTTTTGATGATAATGGTTATTCTGTAGAGCCTAAATTTGAATATTTAGTTGATGATGAAATTCCTAGTACATCTGGTTATATTTTAAACGAAAATGAAACCAAATTAAAAACTGAAGATAATGAATTTTTGATTTTGGACGAGTTTATACAACCAATTACAGCTAAAATTAATGATTCTGATTTAGATACAATTGCGAATGAAATTAAAGATTTAAAAATATCAGAACTACCAACTACTGATAGTTTAAACAATGAAAGTCTTATACCTGTAGTAGCTTTTGGAGAAACCAGAAAAATAACTTATGAAAAATTGAAAGAAATGTTAAACGAAGAAATAGGTAATGACTTTGAATTAGGAATTGCTCCAACTATAACTGTAGATGCAGGTACTAACGCAAATGTTAAAAATATTGGTAGTAATAACAAACCAATATTAGAATTTACGATTCCAAGAGGTGAAAAAGGAGCTACGGGGGATAAAGGTCCACAAGGATTACAAGGAGAAATAGGACCTCAAGGTCCTCAAGGAATAAAAGGTGAAAAGGGAGACGCATTTACATATGATGATTTTACACCAGAACAATTAAGCAATTTAAAAGGTCAGAAAGGTGATAAAGGTGATGCTGGTGAAACACCTACACTTAAAGTTGGAACAACAGTAACGGGTGAAGCTGGAACAAGTGCTAATGTAACAATTGATACAATTGGAACTGTAAATACAATTAATTTTACAATTCCAAAAGGAGACAAAGGAGAGCAAGGAGAAAAAGGTGCTCAAGGAAATGATGGGTTAAATGGATATGTTCATATAAAATATTCTTCAAATGAAAACGGTGTTCCTATGTCAGACAATCCTGATTCCAATACACGATATTTAGGTGTAGCAAGTACTACATTTAGTGAAGCACCAATAAATCCAAATGAATATAAATGGGCTAAAATTCGTAGTAATACGGATCTAGAATATGAAGTTTTAGAGG
>CANQZY010000074.1 GCA_947628455.1 uncultured Methanobrevibacter sp. | reverse complement strand
GTGTAAACTTAGATTAATTCAATAAGATAGATGCAAAATTGACAATATCACATTATATTATCCTAAAAATTTATATAAAAGCTCATAACATTTATTTTTAACATTTAATTAATTTTAATGTAATTTATTTACATTTAAACTCATAATATACATATTATTCTTGTTTTTAAACATTTTAAAAGAAAATCCACAGTCCAAATATTTATATAACTAAACAATCCTAAATAAAAATTAGTAAATTGTATCTAAATAAAAAAACAGATAATTTTTCACAATATTAAAAATATTATCCCATATAAATTTATTTAATATAAGATTTAAATAAGAAAAGACAATATTTTTTAGAATTTAGATTTTTAATGATTTTAACAATAAACACCATAATTTAAGTTTTTTAGGCGTGGTTTATGACAACTGTTATTACATATGGTACTTTTGATTTGTTTCATTATGGTCATAGAAGACTTTTAGAAAGAACCCGTGATCTTGGAGATTATCTTATTGTTGGTGTAACTGCAGATAATTTTGACAAAAATAGAGGAAAATTCGATGTTCAACAATCATTAATGGAAAGAATAGAATCAGTACGCAAAACAGGATTAGCAGATGAAATTATTATTGAAGAATATGAAGGACAAAAAATTAAAGATATTAAACAAAAAAATGTAGATATTTTCACTGTAGGCTCTGATTGGACAGGAAAATTTGATTATTTATCCGAATATTGCGATGTATTATATCTTGATAGAACAGAAGGAATTTCTAGCACAAATTTAAGAGCAGAAAATAGAAATATTTCATTAGGACTTGTAGGTGAAATCAAAGTTTTAACTAAACTTTATAATGAATCTAAATATATTAGCGGAATTAAAATAAGCTCTGTTTTTACTGATGATATTAATGCAATAAAGAATATTGATAATTCTATTTTAATCGCTGATTCTTATGATAAATTATTAAAAAATTGTGATGCTGTTTTTATTGCTTCACATCCTTTTAAACATTATAATCAAGTTAAAAAAGCATTAACTTTAGGTAAACATGTTCTTTGCGAATCTCCCATTGCTTTAAAGGAAAAAGAAGCAAAAGAATTATTCCAAATTGCTCATAAAAATAATCTGATTCTTTTTGAATCAATTAAAACAGCTTATTCTACAGCATATAATAGATTATTACTTCTTGTAAAAATGGATGAAATTGGCGATACTTTATCAATTGATGTAAATTACACCAATTCAACAGAAAATAAAAATAATACTCTTTCCACATTGGACAATATTATTTCCTGGTGGTCAATCGCACTTTTACCTATATTTCAATTACTAGGAACTGATTATAAATTTAAAAATTCCTCTTTAATATATTTAGATAACTCTAGTTTATTTTCAAAAATTAATTTTGAATATGATAATGCTGTTGCTTCAATTAAAGTTGGAAATGGAATTAAATCTGAAAATGAATTAATAATATCCGGAACTGAAAGTTATATCTATGTCCCTGCTCCATGGTGGGAAACAGATTATTTTGAATTAAAATATGAAAATCCAAAAAATAATAAAAAATATTTTTATCAATTAGAAGGCGAAGGAGGAATAAGACAAGAACTTATTGTTTTTACAAAATCAATTCAAATTAATAAAAATAATTCATATATTAAAAATAATATTTCTGTAGCTATATGTAAAATAATTGAAGATATAATAAAAAATAGCCCAATAAAAACTAATGATTAAGATTTAAATAATTTATCTTTTAAAGTAACATTTTATCCCATTTTATATCTTTATTTGTATTTTATTAAAAGTTCTTAATAAAAATTATATCACATCTTTTTTATCTAATGATAAAATTTTTCTATTTTATATAGATATCTCATAAAAAATATAATAGTTTATATAATAATTTATTAAAAAATATATAATAATATAAAAAATTTACTTAAATATGTTGATATTTATGAGTAAAAAAGAAGAATTAATTTATGACGGTAAAGTAAAAAGTGTTTTCGCTACTGAAAATCCACAGGAAGTTATTATTAAATTTCGTGATGATATGACTGCAGGTGATGGAGAAAAAAAAGAAGTTATGGATAATAAAGGTTCTCTCAATGCAGTTATTTCATCTATACTCTTTAAGGTTTTAGAAGATAATGGAATTGCAACACAATTTATAGAACTTATAAAGCCTGATGAAATTCTTTCTAAACGTCTTGAAATGATACCTATAGAAGTTATTGTTAGAAATATTGCAACAGGAAGTCTTGTTCGCAAATATCCTATTGAAGATGGAATTAAATTAAATCCTCCAATTATACAAATGGATTTTAAAAATGATAAATTTCATGATCCAATGCTTAATGATTCTATTATTAAATCTCTAGGAATAGCAAATCAAGAAGAAATTGATATTTTAAAATATCGAGCATTTAAAATAAATGATATTTTAAAAGAATTTTTTGATAAAATAGGTATTATACTAGTTGATTTTAAAATAGAATTCGGAAAAGATAATAAAGGAAATATTATTTTAGGAGATGAAATAAGTCCAGATAGTTGTAGGTTATGGGATAAAGAAACATTAGAAATGCTGGATAAAGAGTTATTCAGAGAAGGTAAATATGACAAGGTTATGACAGCTTATGGTGAGGTTTATAAAAGAATTATTGGAGAATAATATATGATTTTCGATATTGAAGTTAAGATTTTTCTTAAAGAAGAAATGCTAAACCCAGAAGCTACAACTATCGAAAGATCTCTTGATCTTTTAGGATATAAAGTTAAAAATACGAAAACAATAGATATTATTAAATTTCAAATGGATGGAAAGGATATAGAAAAAATTAGGGAATCTGTAGTTGATATGTGTGAAAGATTACTTTGCAATCCTGTAATTCATAATTATAAAATATCTGTTATTCCTCAGGAGTATAGTTTTAATGGTGATTAAACTATGAAAATAGGTATTATTAGATTTCCTGGAACCAATTGTGATCGTGATGTTTTTTATGCGTGTAAACTTGCAGAAGTCACACCTGAATATATCTGGTGGAATACAGAGAATCTTACAGATTATGATGGAATTATAATTCCAGGGGGTTTTTCTTATGGAGATTATTTAAGAGCAGGGGCTATGGCGTCGATTACTCCTGTCATTGATGCAATTAAACAATTAGTTAAAGAGGAAAAACCAGTTTTAGGGATTTGTAATGGTGCTCAAATTTTAGGAGAGGTTGATTTAGTTCCAGGTGTTTTTATTACAAATGAAATTCCTAAGTTCAACTGTGAATGGGTGGATTTAAAAGTAGTCAATACAAGAACTCCTTTTACAAAGAATTTTGAAAAAAATCAAACTGTTAAAATCCCTATTGCTCATGCAGAAGGAAGATTTTATTGTGAGGATATTGAATTACTTAAAGATCAAGATCAAATTGTTCTTCAATTTAAGGATAAAAATCCTAATGGATCAATTGATGCAATTACAGGTGTTTGTGATGAGTCAGGTTTAGTTTGTGCAATGATGCCTCATCCAGAACGTGCATGTGAAGAAATTTTAGGCTCTAGCGATGGATTAAATTTTTTTAAAGGATTTCTAAAATAGAATTTAAAGTGGGAAAAATGACAGTTTATTTAGTAGGTGCAGGACCTGGAGATCCTGATTTAATTACATTAAAAGCAGTGAAGATATTAAATAAAGCTGATGTTATTTTGTATGATTATCTATCAAATGATGAAATATTAAAACATGCTTCTGATAATACTAAATTAATTTATGTGGGTAAAAAATCAGGAGAACATTATAAAAGTCAGGATGAAATTAATCAATTAATTATAGATGAAGCTCGTAAAAATGAAAATGTTGTAAGACTTAAGGGTGGTGATCCTTTTGTTTTTGGACGTGGTGGTGAAGAAATAATAGCCTTAAACGAAGCGAATATTAATTTTGAAATTATTCCAGGAGTTACTTCTGCTATAGGTGTTCCAACATCTTTAGGCCTGCCTGTAACTCATAGGGGATTGTCTACATCTTTTACTGTAATAACGGGTCATGAAGATCCTAAAAAAGAAGAAAAACAAGTAAAATGGGATTATACAGCAGATACTTTAATTATATTAATGGGAATTGGAAATATTAAAAAAAATACATCTCAAATAATGAAATATAGAGATCCAAAAACACCAGTTTGTGCAATTGAAAAAGGAACTCTGCCTGAAGAAAATATTATATTTGGAACACTAGAAAATATAGCAAATAAAAAAATTAAAACACCAGCATTACTTGTAATTGGCGAAGTTGTAAATTTATATAAAGATATTTATCATTCTTATTATGAAAAATAATTCATTACATGAAAAATATATATCATATTATAACTAAAAAAGTAAACTATAAAATAATATAATTAATTTAAGGTGTCAGTAAATATGTGCGGAATTGTAGGTTGCATATTAAAAGATAACAAAAAAGTTGCCCCAATACTTTTAAATTGTATTTCTAAACTTGAATATAGAGGATATGATTCAGTAGGAATAGCCACTATTGATGATAAAATAAATATTAAAAAAGATAAAGGTGAAATCAATCAAGTTAATAAAAAACTCAATTTAGCTGATATGGAAGGTAATTTAGGGATAGCTCATGTTCGTTGGGCAACACATGGAGATCCTAACAAAACAAACTCACACCCCCAATTTGATGAAAATAAAACAGTGGCTGTTGTACATAATGGGATTATTGAAAATTATTTAGATATAAAAACACAATTAGAGAAAGAAGGACATAAATTTATATCACAAACAGATACAGAAGTAATACCTCATCTCATTGAAAAATATATGGATAAAGGATTAGATTTAGAAGATTCATTAAGAGAAACAATAAACATTATTGAAGGATCATATGCAATCGCAGCTATCAGTGTAAATGAACCAGACAAAATAGTTGCTACAAGAAAAGATAGTCCATTAATTGTAGGTATTGGTGATAATGGATATTATGTTGCATCAGACTCTCCAGCAATATTAGAATATGCAAATAATATTATATATCCAGATGAAAATGAACTTGTGATATTAAATTCATCTGAAATTATAATTAAAGATAAAAATGATAATATTATTGATAAAGAAATACAGACCTTAGATTGGACACCTGAAATGGCTGAAAAAGAAGGTTATGACTATTTCATGATAAAAGAAATTAATGAACAATCAAAAGCAATTCAAAATACATTAACTGAAAAAATTAATATTAAAAAAATCATTGATGATATAGATGACATTAATAGAATCTGCTTTGTAGCATGTGGAACTTCATATCATGCATCTTTGACTGGCAAATATTTAATTGAATCATTTGCAGGGATTTCTACTGATGTTATTTTGGCTTCTGAATTTAAATATTTTGCTAATACACTAGATGATAAGACATTGGTTATTTTTATTTCACAATCAGGTGAAACAGCTGACACTTTAAAAGCACTTGATAAAGCGAATGAAACATCAAAAACATTGGGGATTGTTAATGTAGCGGGGTCTGCAGTTACAAGAAAAGCTGATTATGTAATTCATACTCAAGCAGGTCCTGAAATTGGAGTTGCTGCAACAAAAACATATTTAAGCCAATTAACCGCTATATATATATTTGCAGGGCTTTTATCATCTAATAATAGTTTACTTGAAAAAATTGATAGAGTTCCGGAATTTATTGATGAAGTTTTATTAGATGTTAATTCAATAATAGAAATGTCTAAAAAATATAAATTTGTAAATGATTTCTTTTTTATTGGAAGAGGATATTCATACCCTATAGCTTTAGAAGGGGCGCTTAAACTTAAAGAAATAACATATATTCATGGAGAAGGATATGCTGCAGGTGAACTTAAACATGGTCCTTTAGCTTTAATTGATGAAGGGATTCCTGTTGTGGTAATTAACCCACCAGGAGATGATCATAAAAAAACTATGAATAATCTTAAAGAAGTTAAAGCAAGAGGTGCTGATGTATTAGCGGTTGGATCTAGTAGCGATAAGATGTTAATTGAAGAAGCAGACGATGTATTTACAATAAATCCTGAAGTAGATCAAGTTATTGCGCCTTTAGTATATATTATCCCACTTCAAATACTTGCATATTATGTGGCTATTGAGAGAGGTCTTAATCCCGATAAACCAAAAAATCTAGCAAAATGTGTAACTGTTGAATAAATTTTAATTTAATATAAAATTTAATTTAAATAGAAATATTTAAATAGTATTTTACACTATTTACTACTGGTGATGATATATGTTTGTTAATGAATATTGATGGAAATTGGTAATAAAACGAGAAAAAAATATGGGAATGTAGAAATAAATTGTGATAGCCGATAATTAGAGTATAGTTCCTAAAAGTTTTTGATTATTATTTAATAAACTATAATTAAGTTAGTTTTAAAGCAGATAACTATTTTTTCCCTCTTTTAATAGTTATTTTTTTTTAGTAAAAACACGTACATAAATAAGTAGCTGTTATTTTTTTTTCAGCTACTTATTAACTATGAAAAAAGGTATATGTCTTTTTTTTTTTAAATTTATTATTATATAAAATTAAAA
>CANQZY010000073.1 GCA_947628455.1 uncultured Methanobrevibacter sp. | reverse complement strand
CCAGTGGGACCTCTAGAACCAGTGGCGAAAAATAAAAAAAGCTCTCCTATAACATTTAGGAGAGCTTTTTTTATTTTTTATTATAAATATCTTATAAACCAGCCGATCCTACAGCACCCATTAAATTTATTGTATAGCATAATGGAATAAACTTTTTAAGAGGTGGAAAATGCCTAACTCATATAAAGATATAAAAATTTGCGTATATGCAATATCAGCAGATGAGCCAGAAAATTTTATAGATAGGTGGCTTAATAGTATGAAAGGTGCAGACTACATAGTGGTATTAATAACTAAAAAGAATAATCCAAATTATAATTATTTCTTATCTAAACAATTGTTGCCAGAATTTAAAAATAAATTAATAATTAAAGAAAAAGAAATAAAACCTTGGAGATTTGATAAAGCTAGGAATGAAAGTATAAAATTAATCCCTAAAGATACTGATGTATGCGTCTGCACTGATATTGATGAAACACTAATAGAAGATTTTTGGGATGATTTAAGAAAAAAAGTTTTTGAATATCCTAATTTTGAAAGAATATCTTACCAATATGCTTGGAGCCATGATTCACAAACAGGAGAGCCTAAATGGTATTTCTGGTATGATAAAATACATAAACCAGTTGGTTGGTATTGGGAATATCCAGTACATGAAGCTCTTACCTGCCCTGATATAGAAAAATTAGAGTATAATGGTAAATATAGATTAGATGAAAATAAAATTTATCTCCATCATTACCCAGATTTAAATAAGAGTAGAGGGGATTATATAAAACTTTTACAGTTAAGGGCTAAAGAACGTCCAGATGATGCTTATGGTTTATTTTATTTAGCTAGAGAATATGGTTACCACAATGATGATGAAAATAGTTTATTGACATCTCTTAAATTATATAATAGATTAATAAGTAATAAAAATATATACCAAGCAATTATTGATGATGATATGAAAATGCTTCCCTCAACTTCTATCATGATAGGAAATATCTATAAAAAATTTAATATGCTTTCAGAAGCTGAATTTTTTTATAAAAGATCCCTTGAATTTGATAATACAAGTAGAGAAGGATATATTGGGCTAGCCCAATTATATGCTAATCAACCAAATAGATTTAATGACTGTTATGCAACTTTAAATATAATGCATGAAAAGGCTGTTAAAACAATTGATTGGAGATATACTGATTATTATTGGAGAAAATGGAAAGAATATCAAATACTTGCAGATGCGGCTTGTTGGGAAGGTAATTATAATAAAGCTTTAAATTTTATATTAGAGGCTATAGAAGATTTAAAAACAGAAGATGATAAATTAGATGCCTCAAGAGAAGGTGTATTTGCTGATAGAGATTTTATAAAAGCAATTTTAAGTGAGAATTTAAGGAATTAAAATTATGACAAATGTTTATGTCACTGCTATGAGTTCTAATGATTATGTTAGAAAGAAATGGGATAGTAAGCCCAGATTTAAAACTTATATCTTAAAAAAGGGAGAAAAAATTATCTCCCTTTTCTTATTTATAAATCTATTGCTAAATTAATTGATATTTCCTAAAGAGGAGAAATAAATGAAGGTATTAAAAAATATTTTATTTTATTTCTTATCCTTTACCTGGGGTATATTAATGACCTTAATAGGTGGAATAACTATATTAATACTTATGTTAATAGGTCATAAACCTGAAACTTTTAATAGCAGGTGTTATATCCGGGTAGGTAATTTTTGGGGTGGATGTGCTTTAGGATGCTTTTTCCTAACTGATTCCCACACTAATTTACATATAAAACAGCATGAATGTGGACATGGTATTCAAAATATAGTATTTGGGCCCTTAATGCCTTTTATAGTTTGCATACCAAGTGCTATAAGATATTGGCTGCAAGAAATAGAAACTTGGAAAAACAGAATAATATTTGTATTAATAATACTTTTAGTAATTACTATTTTGGGCAGTACATTATTAATATTAGGTTTATTACTTAATATATTGATATTAAATATAATAAGTAGTATAATATTAGTATATGATTTATTCTTAATAATATGGCTTTTATTTATTGAATTACCCCAATATAGGTACTCAATTCCAGAATATGATGATGCCTGGTTTGAAGGTACTGCAAGTAAATGGGGAGCTAAATTTTTCCCAGAAGATATAAATTAAATAGGATATTAAAAAGTCTCTCTTTCATCTTGATCGTGAAGGTTTCATAGAGACTTGAACAACCTAGATAAGGAGAGAAAAATGCCACTTTGGGCTCAAATATTTGTGCCGGTACTTACAGCGGTACTTACTTTAATAGCAACAACAGTTACGACACATTTTTTAGGTGGTCCTAAAAGAAGAAAAGAACAAAGAGAACAAGATGTCAAAGCTATCACTGATAAGATAGAAGATTTAAAGAAAGACATTAATGTTAAATTGGATGAACAATCTAAAAATTATTCTCAATTGAGAATTGATATAAAATTAATGCAAAAAGGTGTTCAATATATTCTCAAAAATGATTTAAGAAGTTATTATAATGAATATATAGAACAAGGATGGGCATCGGTTGATGCAAAAGAAGAACTTGAAGCCTTATATCAAATCTATCATAGGTTGGGGGCTAACGGAGTTATGGATCATTTAAGAGAAACATTTTTAAAACTTCCAGATAAGCCTCCCCAATCTAAATAAGGAGGTATCCATATGGAAACTATTAATCAAGTAATTACATTAATTATAGGATTAGCAGGTTTAATTTCAGCGGCTGTTTCAGCTTTTTTTGCTATTAGAAATTTTGTTAAAGCACTTAAAGAAAAAAGTTTGAAAGACGTATGGAATATGATAATGGAATTAGCAGATGCTGCAATGAAAGAAGCAGAAGCCAGTCAATTAAAAGGTGAAGATAAAAAACAAATGGTTATAAATGCAGTTAAGGCAGGTTGTAAAAGTGCAGGCCTTGATATAGATATGTTTATAGATCAATTAGGTGCTTATATTGACCAAACGATTGGCTTTGTAAATGATATGAAAAATAAATAAATAGAAAAAAATTATAGGGAGAGACATAAAACTGTTCCTCCTTATTTTAAGGTTTTTATGAGATTAAAATTAATAGAAGATAATAATATAGATATCACTTGTTACCATGGCAGTAATGAAAAATTTGATAAATTTTCATTAAAATATTTTGGTAAGCATGATGCTGGAATGTGGGGAAGGGGTATTTATTTAACAAATAAAATTGCAGTTGCTTTACAATATGGGTTTTATTTATATACTTGCAATTTAAATCTTCAAAATCCTTTTATTATTGAAAGTGGGGATGAGAAGAAATTAAAATATTATTTAAGTTTAGGTAAAGATAATAATGAAGTAACTAATAAATTAATAGAAATGGGGTATGATGGAATTATTTCAAAAAATGAAAAATTTTTAGTTAATTCAAGAATGATAAAAGCAGACCAGTATATAGCTTTTGACCCAAACAATGTAAAAATTTTAAAACTAGAGGATTTTAGAGATGAAATTAAAGTTAAATGAAGATTTTTATACACATAAGGAATTAAATCCCGTACTATTTAAAAATAATAAATTAAAGCCAGAGATAAGAGAGGCATTATTAAATATAGCCCATACTTTTATAGATGAAGTTAAAAGCAATGAAGTTCCTCTAAATGTATGCGATTATTGGATTGTAGGTTCAAATGCCTCTTATAATTATGGCCCAAATAGTGATATAGATATACATATTATTGTAAATATGGATAGTATAGAAATAGACCCACGAATCCTTACAATATTATATAATTATGCAAAATCTTCATTTAATAAAGATCATAATATTAAAATAAAAGGTCATGAGGTTGAAGTTTATATTGAAGACATGAATACAACCTCCATTTCAGATGGTATTTATTCAATTCAACAAGATAAATGGATTAAAGTGCCTCAACCAAAAGAAGAAACTGTATTAGATATAAAAGAAGAGCCTGAATACAGAGAATGGGAAGATAAATATAGATCTTTAGTTATAGTTGATATAGATGAAATAAATAAATTTATAAATGAATTGTACCAAATGAGAAAAGAAAGTCTTGTAAAAGATGGTGAATTTGGTATAGGTAATTTAATATTTAAAGAATTTAGAAATATGGGTAGACTTGATGATTTAAAAAATCAAATTAAAAAGCTTGAATCTGAAAAACTAACAGTTGAACAATTAAATGAATCTAAAAATGATAAGTATTATAGATTCACTATTAAAGATAAGAATGGTCGAGATACTGATACCTTTTTTACAGCTATAGAAGGAGTGCTTAAACCTTATGTTGAAGATGAAGATATACTTTATTTCTTTATAGATGATTTAGATATATTAGCAGATGCCACTCCTGTTCCTGATAAAGATATAAAAAATGCTAAATTTGCTTATAAAAAATCTTTTGTAGATGATTATAAAGATGTATTTGAAGATTTGGAACATTGGTTGAAAAAAGAGGGCTATGGTTTAATTACTAAAGTGATTGAAAAACCTAGTGATATCGTCTATGAAGATGAAGTCCAAATAGCTTATGCCCCAAACAAGGGAAATAATGTGGAAAGAAAAATATCAGAATCTATAGAAAAAGATACATATATTGAAATAGATGCAGATGAAATAGTAGCTGGATTAGTAAATAACGTATCCGAAGATGAAATAGATAGTATGTTAAGGTATCTTTCCAGAGCTGCAAGATTATTAGGGGTTAAAGATTATAACTCATTAAAAGCTTTAAAAATCTATAAGTATTCTGCCCTAAATGATATTTCAGGCTCTAATGGGAAGAAAGGCCTAGCTTATAATAAGCTTGATGATATAACCTTTGTAAAGCATAATTCAGATTATGAATATGTTTATCTTTATTTTAGAAATGAGGATGAAAGAGATAAATTCCTTAAAATTGCAGATACGAAAGAAGGTTGGGGAGATGAAGCAATTAAACTTAGAGAGAAACAAGAAAGAACAGTTTACAATGCTTTAAATGCCTGGAAAAGTTATAAACTCAAATATGGGGATTTAGATTCCTTTTTTGAATTAAAATATAATTTCCGTCTCACAGATGAAGAGATACTATGGATAATAAATAAAATATTTGAAAAAGGTTTAATTGATGATTATACTAAAGATAATGCAATTGACTACCTTAAATTACAAGAACAATTAAGTAAAAGAAATGAGTTTAAGACTTCTATAAATGAAGCCTTAAAAAGAAACTTAAATGAGAATACATCAAACATATTTGATGTAAATCACATCAATATTCCTTTTTATAATGATATGTTAAAATCATCAGAGGCTAGAAAAAGAGAAAATAGGGAGATGGAAATAGTACAAATGTCTCCTAAGGAATATTTTAAAGAATGTGCAAAAATATTCAATTCCACTTTTGATAGCCAGATTAGACAAATAAAAACAGATGATGAGACTTTAGATTATATTAAATCAGAGATTGAGAAAGGAAATAAACTTCCTCTTACTTGGTTGGATTATAGTGAAGATAAATCCCAAGATGGTAGACATAGAATGTATGTTTTAGGAGAATTATTCGGATGGGATGAAAAATATCCAGTAGCAATATTTACCACAGCAGATGAAAAAGAAGCAGAAAGAAGAGAAAAAGAAAAAGAAGTTGCAAGAATTTCTAAATATTTTTATTGGATGGAAAAGAAATTATTTGGATATTCCTATAGAGATTTAGATGAATTAAAAGAAGAAATAGAATATCTTATTAGTGATTATTTAGATGATGTCAAAATAGAGATCACACAAGTAGGTAGTAAACTATTAATAGATGTAAATAATGTAGAACTTGAATATAATGTGGATGATTTTGATTGGGTTAAAGAAAATGAAAACAGACTTGAATTAGACCCAGATGATTTTGATAGAGATGATATAGAATTAGATATTTTATAAAGGTGAATGAAGAGGACTAGTCTATGACTAACCAAAAAATGGATGAATTGTTATCTACACTCTCACCAGAAGAGAGAAAGGTAGCCTTAAAGGCACTAGAAGAAATATCAAAAGGTGATAACAAAACATTTAATAAAATTAAATATGCAGATTATGAGGAAATACCTGTTGATATTGAAACATTTTTATATGGTAAGGAATATTTAGGAAATGGTTTGATAGACCCGGAAGGTAGATTTACTGTATTCCCTTATTGGGTTGATACATTAAAGAAAATATTTCCAAATAACCTAGATACAAACTTCAATACTTTAGTTTTAACAGGTTCCATTGGTATAGGGAAAGCTCAACCCTTAACATCACTTGTATTAACTGAAGAGGGATTTAAGGAAATGGGTAAGCTTACTCTTAATGATAGAGTATATGGTGAAGATGGTAAATTACACAATATATTAGGTATATTCCCTCAAGGTAGTAGACCCATATATAAGATGACTTTTAGTGATGCCACTTCTGTTTTTTGTAGTGATGAGCATTTATGGTTGGTAAAAGATAAGAATCACCATTATGAAGAAAAAATATTAACCACTACTGAGATATTAGGAGCAGGATTATATGTACATCATAATGTAACTACTTGGAAGGATAGAAGATTTCATATTCCTCTTTGTAATTGTATAGATTATCCATGTAAGGATGTACCTTTGGACCCTTATTTTCTAGGTGTAATACTAGGTGATGGATGCATTACTGGTACT
>CANQZY010000072.1 GCA_947628455.1 uncultured Methanobrevibacter sp. | reverse complement strand
AGATTATCATATTTTTTTTAAGTAAATTTATAAATAAAAAAAAAAAAAATAAATATAAATAATTGATCAACATGCCAACAAGATTTATAGGAGACGGCTACTGGGAAATAATAAGTCGTCAAATGAGTATAGTAACCAAAAGCGAACAAAAAAGATTTAAAGATAGTAAAATAGCCGTAATAGGATGTGGAGGTATTGGCGGAGAAACAATAGAAATGCTTGCAAGAATGGGTGTAGGAAAACTAAACATAATAGATAAAGACCACTTCGATATAAGCAACCTAAACAGACAAACACTAAGCAGCCTAACAGAAATTGGACTTTCCAAAAGCAAAGTAGCAAAAGAAAAAATCCGATTAATAAACCCTTATACTAAAATCAAATATTTCAACGAAGAATTAAATGAAAAAAACATATCCCAAATCATAGAAGATTGCGATATCGTAATAGATGCACTAGACAATATATTAACAAGAGTAAAAGTATCTAGATACTGTAAAAAAAATAATATTACTTTCATTCATGGAGCTATACATGGAACAGAAGGCCAATTAACAGTATTCACACCAGAAAATGATATTGATTATGAAACAATGTTTTCACTACCATCCAAAGACAAACCCCTAAATGAAAACACAATAAACGAAATAAATAATTTAACTAAAGATATCCCGCCCGTAATTGGACCTACCCCAAATTTAATTGGTTGTCTTGAATCTATTGAAGCATTTAAAATTATCACAGGTATTGGAAACATAATCAAAGCCCCCGAACTATTAACTTTTGATTTATTAAATCTAAATTCATTCAATATTCAAAAATTATAAATTAAACCCTAATTTCATTTTTTAATTATACAGCTATAGCTAAAAAAAAAATTATGTTTATTGCAATACATTTAAATAATATAAATATGAAAATATATTTTCAACGTTGGAAGTATTCTTCCGACATGACTCATCCATAATTTATCAATTTAAAATATTTTGGAGTTAGATTTAATGAATAAAATTAACGAAGAACTAATGGAAAGCGTAGTTAAACAAATGAAAGAAGACAATATTAAATTCATCAGATTACAATTCACAGACATAAACGGAACTGTGAAAAATATTGTCATACCATTCAAAGAAGACGAAATTGAAGAACTATTCACTGAAGGAATGCTATTCGACGGATCATCAATCCCAGGATTTGTAAACATAAACGAAAGCGACCTTGTATTAAAACCAGATGTAAACACATACTCCAGACTATCATGGAGACCAGAAGAATCAGCAGTATGCAGATTTATCTGCGATGTATGGACACCTGAAGGAAAACCATTCGCAGGAGACCCTAGAAGTGTCTTAAGAAAATCCATAAACAGAATCGCAAAAATGGGACTAAGATACAACATCGGACCCGAACCAGAATTTTTTATTGTAGATATTAACGAAGACGGATATCCTAAACCATACGACAAAGCAGGATATTTCGATGTAGAACCATTAGACATGGGGCCCGATTTCAGAAGAGAATTAACACTAAATCTAGAAGAACTCGACTTTGAAGTAGAAGCATCACACCACGAAGTAGGACCTGGTCAAAACGAAATAGCATTCAAATTCAAAGACGCCCTAAAAACAGCAGACGCCGTAATCACATTTAAACAAGCCATTAAAGCCATTGTAGACAACATGGCAACATTCGACCAAATGGACTACAAAGTAACATTTATGCCAAAACCATTCTTCGGAGAAAACGGCAGTGGAATGCACTGCCACCAATCAGTATTCAAAGGAGACAAAAACCTATTCTCAGACCCAAACAGTGAAACAGGACTATCCAAAGACGCATTATACTTCATGGGAGGACTACTCGCCCACGCACCAGCAATAACAGCAATCACCAACCCTATTGTAAATTCATACAAACGCCTAGTACCAGGATACGAAGCACCAGTATACAGAGCATACGGACTCAAAAACAGATCAGCACTAATCAGAGTACCCGCAGCCAGAGGAAAAGCAACACGTATCGAATACAGAGCACCCGACCCAGCATGTAACCCCTACCTAGCATTCACCGTAATGCTAGAAGCAGGAGTAGATGGAATACTAAACAAAATCGACCCAGGCGAACCAACAGAAATCAACATCTACAAACTAACAGAAGAAGAAAGAAAAGAAAGAGGAATCAAAGTACTACCATCCAGCCTATGGGAAGCATACCACGCCCTCGAACAAGACGAATACATACTAAACATTCTAGGAGAACACATAAGCACCAAATTCCTTGAATTAAAATACGAAGAATGGGACAATTACAGAGTACAAGTATTCGGATACGAACAAAGAAAATACTTAGATATCTAAAAAAAAAAATAAATACAAATTTCCTTTTACTTCCATTTTTTTTAAATATATATAATACCTAAAAAAAAAGAAAAAAAATTTTAGCTATAATTATATTTAAAAAAAAAAACAAAAATGAGAGTTTTCCAAAAATGTCATCAGAATCAGAACACCGAATGATTGAAATATTAAGAATACTAAACGAACAAGAAAAACCAACAGGATCTAAATTAATAGCTCAAGAACTAAAAAATAAAGGATTTAATTTAGGAGAAAGAGCTGTTAGATACCATATGCAAATATTAGACGAAAAAGGATACACCGAAAGAATGGGTTACTCAGGAAGACAAATAACACCCCTCGGACGTGAAGAACTCCAAAAAGGACTGATATACGACCAAGTCGATTTCACATACTCCAAATTCCAAGAAATAATCTACCTAACAGATCTAAATTACGAAAACAAAAAAGGAAACGTAGTAGTAAACACAGCCCACATCTACGATAAAAAAGCATTTGAAATAATAAAAGAAACATTCCAAAGCGGATTATGCGTAAGCCCTTATGTAAACATCCAAAAAATAAACCCTTCCCAATATCAAATCAAAACCATATGCGGAACAACAATAGACGGAATACTACTAAACGAAGGAATAGCATCAATCCCACTCTACGGAGGACTACTAGAAATAAAAAACAACACACCCACCAAATTTATTGAACTAATATCCTACAAAAAAACATCCGTACCCCCACTCGACGCATTTGCAGCACCAGGAATGACATCAATACTAAATGTAATCAAAAACGGAAACGGAATAATACCCGCAAATTTCAGAATAATACCAAGCTCAGCCAGACCCCAAACCATAAAAATCATAAAACAACTACTAAAAAATAAAATCGGAGGAGTACTAGCTATTGGAGAAGAAGGAAAAAATATCCTAGGAATACCCGTTAGCAAAGGAATGTTTGGAGTAGGAATAATTGGAGGAATAACACCATTTTGCGCTGTACAAGAACTAAATTACGACATAGATATCAAAATAGCAGAAGAAATTGACAACATAAACACACTAAAACCCATAGAAACAAAAAAACCAAATTACAAACTAAAACCCGCAAATAACACCCCCTATAAACCAATACCATACTTTCTCTCCAAAGCATGGAACTCCATAGAAAAAGTAAACTTCAATATAGAAAACCAAACCGGAGAAATTATCTCAAATGTCTCATACATACCCTACTCAAAACTAGACGAATCCTTAAACATAATGAAAGAAACCTACTACAAAAATAAAAAATACATTAACCCTTACTACAAAATCATTGACCATCCTCATGATAAAAATAAAATTGGAATATGCACAATATGCAGTCTATCCATTGACGGCACATTAATCAAAAACGGCATAATGAGTAATCCAAAATACGGAGGATTACTTGAAATCAGCAAAAAACCTTTATTTATCAATTTAATTTCATACACAGGATCTTCTATCGATCCTCATAAAATATTCATATCAAAAAACATGACTTCAATCACAAAAAATGACAAAACAAAAAAAATACTAGCATCACTCAAAGAAATACCATATGTTTCCCGAGATCATACAATCCACTTATTAAATATTCTTAAAAACATTGGTTTCTCAATTTATAAAATAGGAAAACCAAGAGAATTAATTTATAATGCTAAAGTAGAAAATTACAACTTCGGCATTGTAACAGGAAGTGGACTTAATATAATATCCTCTTTAAAAGAAAATAATATTCCAGTAGAAGTCAAAGCCATGGAAAAAATCATTCCTTTTGAATCTATGAAACGACTTTAAAAAAAAAACTTCGTATAAAATCTCATCTCTAAAAAAAAAAGAAATAATTTAAAATCATTAATTTTTTCCACTATTTTATTTAATTTCAATTACTTTTTCTATTCCATCATGTATATGGCGAAATTCAAGTAAATCATCTCTAATTTCATTTAAATCAACTTCAACACTTTGATTTAATATTTCTCCAGTTAATTGTAAGTTAACTCTTAATCCTTCCCCTGTTTCCTCATCTTCTTCAATTATATTTAAAACTTCACCCGGAGCAAAAATACGATTATAAGATAATTCTAATATATCATTAATTTCAACATTATTTCTAATATATTCAATTGCATCATCAATAGGCATTACAATCTCTTCTACCATGATTCCACCTTTTTTTTATAAAGAACATATAGATAGACTTTAAACTAATTATTATTATTTATCATGTAATAATAGTAAAATAGGAATATATAAAATAGTTTGTATATATTTTTTTTTAATCTAAAAAAAAAGAAATAAAGTGGAGAATAAGAATTTTTTTTCTATAAATTCCTATATTCTCTAATTGAAGTATATTCATCGTCTATTTCACCATATTCAGACATTTTTTCTCTATTTGATTCAGCATCTAAATATAATGAACCTTTACCATTAAGACCAATATCTCCAGTATATTTAATATATTTTCCTTCAAAGATAGATCCATCAATTTCAGGATTTTCAACAATACCATTGTATACAAATCCTTCAAGCAATCTTCCTAGTTTACCATGAATGATAATATTACCATTTTTCATTTGACCCCCAGGCCAACGATTAACATTACCATCAATTTCAATAATACCCTTGGTCATGTGAATACCTGCTAAAATATCACAATCCCCTTTAATATGTATTCTTCCACCAGTTAAACATTCACCACATTGTTTACCTGCATTACCATAAACAATGATTTCTCCACCAGTCATACCTCTCCATTCTCCAATATAGGAAGCTCCAGTGAATTCTTTAGTGTTTCCAGTGATTTCTAATGTTCCACCACTCATTTCCCTACCTGCATGAGCAGCTGCATCACCATATACTTTGATATGCCCACCTTTCATTTCAGCACCAACATGAAGATCAACACTACCATTACATATAATTTCTCCATCAGACATTGCATTTCCAATGTATTTTACTCTAGTCAAATCACCATTGAAAACCATTTTCACATCTCCAGGACCAGCAGCATCTCCTTCAACAGTTATATCAAAATAATCGGTAATTGGGAATCTAGAATTTCCAATAGGCACTTTATATCTAGCAAAATCTTCCTCACTCCAAGTGTAAATTTTATCAGGATTAATTTCATCTAATTCCAAAGCAATTGAAGATTTTTTTATCTGATCAAAAGTTATTGTCTTCAAATTTAACACCTCATTTTACCTTTCAACATCAATTTTGATTGGGTTAGACACATAATGATCATGCACAGGATAATTTTCCCATTTTACAGAATAATACTGATTGAAGAACGGCATGATCTTTTCAATCACAGCAGCTTCTTCATTTTCATATCCTTTTACATTAACCCATATATTCTGACTTTCTTTTAATTTAACGATTTCTTTATCTTTAACTAAAATTTGACCATCTTTAATTGTGTATTCAGCATGAGCAAATCCATCCTCAATATCTTTATATTGCTTATTAGGATCAATTTCATTAGGATTCATATCATAAACAGCAATATCCGCTTTATAACCCGGAGTAAGTGCCCCTCTATCTTTAAATCCTAAGATCTTAGCTGGTGCTGCTCTTGAAATAGTAGCTATATCATAGAAATCATAACATCTATCAAGTTCAGGAAGTCCTGTTCTTTTATGAGACCATTTATGAACCTCACCATTATCCATCATTTCATGTCTTCTATCACTACTCATCAGCCAAGAAATAATTCTAGGATATCTTATGAACGGACCAGCATTAGGATGATCAGTAGTTAAACATACTTTCCATGGATCATCAATTCTTAAGAATAATTCAAGACCAATAGCCCATTGTAATGTATTTACAGGAGCTTTTGGTGAATAAATACAAGGAATAATTCCTGCAGCAGTTTCACATTCAATATCCTTATTAGACCATTTTAAACCAGATAATTTAAATAAATCATACTCCATTGGCGCATCAGCAGTCATTGTAGTTGTTTCATCTAAAGTAACTTGACCAATATCACAAGTTACATGATCATGTGAATTAATATAATCTGCAACATCTTTAGCACCAGAATCAGCATCTTTCCAACTGTTTCCACCATATGAATGGAATTGCAAGTGACAGATATGGATAACTTGATCTCTAACATCGGCTTTTGAAGATTTCTTAATATTTGAAACTGAATCTAATGTTTCAAGTGTTGTTGGAACATTACCAGGGTGTCCTAAATCATTAGGATGGATATGAATTGAATGTGGTAATCCTAATCTTTCATTCGCTTTAGCTAGTGATTGTACAACTTCTCTAGAGGTAACATCAAAATATGGTGCTTTATCATTGAATCCATGAACATTCATACCCCATCCCCATGCTTCACTACCACA
>CANQZY010000071.1 GCA_947628455.1 uncultured Methanobrevibacter sp. | reverse complement strand
GGTGTGGGTGGAATCCTTAGCCCGGCCTTGGAGAGCGTCTACGGTGGAAATGTCCACCCCGTCGTTGTATAGCTGGCTGGCGTGGAATTTCCTTAGCATATGGCTCCTGAAACGGTTGTACGTGCCCCGTTTACCCAGGCCCATCTTCTCATTGAGTTGAACAAACCTCCTCCCCACGTACTTCTTATGCAAATCGAAGAGAGGGGTCTCCGAAAGCGGGCGAGGGAACTGTCTTTGCTTCAGATTGTCAATTATGGCCTGTGTGGCCTCGGGACTGCAAAAGGCGAAGTACTGCTTGTTGGTTTTGATCCGCTTAAGACGGAACGTAGGGACCACATCTTCCCGGCCGTCCAGGGCCTGAATGACCTTTTCGATGGTTCTTTCGTGATGGTAATCTTCCGTGGCCTTCACAAACCCTCCCACGGTCAGGCTCATGGTTTCTGCGAGCGCACACCCACTACTGCTCATAAAAAGGATCACTGATCGCATCTTGTTGTTGGAGAGACGTACTGCCTTGCGAATGATCCCTTTATCCGGTAAATCTGAGTAATTCAGCGGGACAGCCTTATTCATCCGCTTATCGTTCCAAGGAGGCAGATCATGAATCTCTATCCCGTAATGCTTGTAGAATGACCGTACTAGGTCAAATGCAGCCTTTGCCGTGTTCTCCATAAATCGTCCTGACAACCAGTGCATAAAGCCTGTGAGATGCGCCTCGATCTTGCGCCGTTTCCACCGAACGCCTTCCTCCTCTTCCCGTTCCGCTTCATCTAAGAATTCGTCCATGCTCATCCCCACGAACGCAGAGTAATACCTGATATACCTTCGGTACAATGTCCCTGTTTCATGAGAAAGGTTCCTCTCCATAATAAACTGGTCCATCTTGTCCATATTATCACCTCTATGTCGCTACCCGGGTACTTCTTACGGCACCCCAGTTGAAAAGTACTACATTTTCCTGGAAGATTTGCGGAAATTGTGCTACCTATTTAGAAGCAGGAAAAAGATTTATAGAAAAATATTTAAATTTTTCAGAATACGGTACAACCTACTATATTATTCCTAGTTTTTTAATTAATACTGAGGAAAATTTTGATAAAATTTATGATTTTTTAATTGTTGATAAAAAAGAAAATTCAAGAGATGTTTATAATTTAGAAGAAAAATTACAATTCTTAATTAAAAATATTAAAGATATTTTAGAATTTAAATTTTTATTTTATAAAAAAGATAAGAATGCATTTAATATTTTAGCATATGTTGAAGGTGTTAGTCCTTCTTGGCTTAATAAGTTATATTCTACCCAATTAAATATTTCAAAGTTCGATTTTTTTGATGAAGATAATTTAAAAAAAATTTTTGGAGATAAAGTGGAAGGAAATTTTATTAGTCTTATCAATAATAATGAAAAGTATCACCTATGTAGTAATAATAAATGGTATCAAAAATTTTTAAGAGATTTTTTTAATAATTTTTCTAAAAAAATTTATCTGGATTTAGTAGTAGATGTATTATCTCAGAAAAAATTGGATTATAATTTTTTACTTAGATATTTCATGAAAAAAATCAGATCAAATTTTAAAAATAATGAACAATATGCTTTAAAGATAAATGTATTTAAATCTCTCATGTTAATTATTTTATTTAGTAAATTAAATTTATTTAGATGTGAATTAAATATGGAAATTAATAGTGATTTTAAAATTGAAGAAATTTTAGATGATCCCGCTAAAAAATCAGCTTTTTTTATGGGAATATTAACAAAAAAATTGATGAATATCCAATATAAGAAATTAAACTCTTCTCCATTTTATAATAAATTATATGATTTGAATTTAGATTATAAAAAACTTAAGAAGATATACCCTCAAATTATCAATAAACTCAGAGAGTATGATGCAGCATATCCAGATATAGAGGAAAGAATTTCTACAAATTTTTTATTGGCAGATGAAAATTCAGTGTTAAAAAAAGATGAGATTAGTTATTATTTTACTTTAGGATTTACATTACATAATCTTTTTAGTAATAAAAAAAAGAATAATGAAGGTGAATTAGATGAATAGATCTGAAATATTGTTTTTATATGATATAGTAGATGCTAATCCTAATGGCGATCCATTAGATAGTAATAAACCAAGAATTGATGAAGAAACTGAAATAAATTTAGTCACAGATGTTAGATTAAAAAGAACGATTAGAGATTATTTACATGATTTTAAAAATCAAAGTATTTTTATAATAGAAAAAAAAGACAAAAATGATAAAATACAGGATGCTAAAGGAAGAGCTAGGGATTTCAAATCTAAGGATACATATTCAGATATTAAAGAAGCAAAAGATGATATTAAAAATAATATTCTTAATGAATGTATTGATGTTAGATTATTTGGCGCTACTATTCCACTAACAATTAATATAAAAAATAAGAATCAAAATAGCTCTATTGTATTAACAGGTCCAGTTCAGTTCAGAATGGGAAGATCTTTAAATAAAGTTGAAATAGGACAAATTAAAGGAACAGGAGCTTTTGCTTCTGGAGAAGGAAGAGAACAAAAAACATTTAGAGAAGAATACATACTTCCTTATTCTTTAATAGGTTTCTACGGTATTATTAATGAAAATGCAGCAGAATCTACCAATCTTTCAGATGAAGATGTTCAATTACTTCTAGATGGTATATGGAATGGAACTAAAAATTTAATTTCAAGATCAAAATTTGGTCAAACACCCCGTATTTTATTACAAATAGAATATAATGAAGATAATTTCTTTATAGGTGATTTAAATAATAAAATTTCAATAACTCATAATTATGATGATGATAAAAAATTAAGAAAAATAAATGAATTAGAAATAGATTTAAGTAACTTGATAGATAGTTTAGTGGAAAACAAAGATAAAATTAAACAAATTAACTATAAAATAGATGATGAAGTAAGATTCAAAGGAGATATTTCAATAGAAGAATTATTAAACGATTTTGAAATATCAAAAATAAACTTCTGAGGGTTTTCTAATGTCAGAAAAGCTATTAGCTTTAGATATCTGGGGAGATTATGGATATTTTAGAAGAGGTTATACAACTACTTCTACTATCACTTATCCTTTTCCAAGCAGAACTTCAATTGCTGGTTTAATATCAGCAATTCTTGGAATTGAAAGAGATAACTATTATGATATTTTTAGTGAAGACAACAGTAAAATAGGGCTAAGAATATTAAATCCCATATCTAAAATTAATATAAATCTTAATTATATCAATACCAAAGAATCATTTTCATTAGCAGATATTAAAAAAAATCCCAGAATTCAAATACAAGCAGAATTTCTTAAAAATGTAAAATACAGAATTTATGTTTCATTAAAAGATAAACAACTAATGGAAAAATTATTTTATCTAATAAGTAATCATAAATCTGTTTATACTCCCTACTTAGGAATATCTGAATGCATAGCAGATTTTAAAATAGCATATGATGATTTAATTAATATTAAACCAACTTATGGAGAAAATATTAATATAAATTCTGTCATCTTAAAAGAAAACGAAATTTTAATTGAACCCAATAAAGATTATGGTATAATAAAATCACCAGGATTTATGAATAATGAAAGAAAAGTTTTAAAATTTTTAGAATATTATTATGAAAAAAATGGAGAAACTATTCAAATAAATAATGGAAATTATTATGAAGTAGAGGATGAAAATGTTATCTTATACTAAATTAATATCTCACCCCAATAAAGAATTAGAAACTCATTTAAAAAATGTTGGAGAATTTTCTAAAATAATTTTTAATTCTTTAAATATTAATATTGATTCAAATCTTGAAGAAATTTCATTTCTTATTGGAATAACTCATGATTTTGCAAAATCCACTTCTTTTTTTCAAAATTATATAAGAGATCATAAAAAAAATAAATACACAGCTCATAGTTTACTATCAGCTATTTTCACATACTATGTAATCGATAACTATATCAAAACTAATAACATAAAATCAAATCAAAATTTAGCTATCCTATCTTTTATTGTAGTTTTAAAACATCATGGAAATCTTGAAAATATAGAGAACTTATTTATTAAAATCAAAGAATCTAATGATAAATTATTAAAACAATTAAATGACTTAAAAAACAATGATATTACTTTAGATAAATTTTATAAAAAATATAACATTGATTTGAACTATTTTTTAGATAATTATAATGATATTTTAGAAAAAATATCAAGTGATTTATTAAATCTTGAAATACAAAAAAATATTGATAATTATGATTTAATATTATTACTATTCTCTGTCTTAATAGATAGCGACAAAATGGACGCATCACAAACAAATTTCATTGATAGAAAAGATATTGATCCAAATATTGTGGATAAATTTAAAAAAAATAATTTTATAAATAATAAAGGACCTATTAATAAAATTCGTGAAGAATCTTATAAAGAAGTTATAGAAAATATTTCAAAATTAGATTTAAAAGAAAATAAAATATTAACTATAAACTTACCCACTGGAATTGGAAAAACATTAACAGGATTTTCAGCAGCATTAAAATTAAAAAAAAGAATAACAGATGAATTAAATTTTAATCCTAGAATCATATATTCCCTACCTTTTCTAAGCATAATAGATCAAAATGAAAGTATACTAAAAAAAGTTTTCAACGAAGAAAATCTAAATGGATCAGATTATATCTTAAAGCATAACTCTTTATCAGATTTAAAATACTCATCTTCTGAAGATGAAGAATATTATGATATTAACAAATCTAAATTATTAGTAGAAGGTTGGAATTCAGAAATCATTGTTACAACTTTTGTTCAATTCTTCAACAGTATTTTCGGCAATAGGAATTCAGCTATTAGAAAATTTCATAATATTACAAATTCAATAATTTTACTTGATGAAATACAATCCATACCCTATAAATATTGGAGTATTATAAACCTTTTTTTAAAAAGATTAACAGAAAAATATAATTGTTGGATTATATTAATGACTGCCACACAACCAATGATATTCGATAAACAAGAATCTCACTCATTGATAGATGCTCCAGAATATTATTTTAATCAATTTAATAGAATAGAATATAATTTTGATTTAGAAGATAAAAATATAAATGAGTTTAAAAATGAAATTCTAAATGTAATTGAAGAAAACCCTAAAAAAGACATATTAATAATTTTAAACACAATTAAATCTTCAAAAATTATTTATAATCATTTAAAGGAACATTATGAAAATTATAACAATTCATATATAAATAAAAATAATGGAATTTTTGAAATTGATGAGAATAATCAATTGATATATTTATCTACAGATATAATTCCTAAAGATAGATTAAATCGTATTAATTATATTAATAATTCTGAAAATAGTAAACGAAAAATAATCATATCAACACAATTAATTGAAGCTGGAGTTGATATTGATATGGATATTATTTATAGAGATTTAGCCCCATTAGATTCTATTATTCAATGTGCAGGAAGATGTAATAGAAATAATAATAAAGAAATGGGCAAAGTAAATGTAATTTCATTAACAAATGATAATGATAAAGTTTATTCAAATTTCATTTATGAAAATTTATTATTGTCTAATACCAAAGATATTTTAAAAAATGAAAATAATATTCAAGAAAAAAATTTCAATTTAAAAACTTCGGAGAATTATTTTAATAATATTAAAAAAAGAGGAGCTCAAGAAGATTTAGAGTCTTATTTAACTACTTTAAAATTTAATGATATTTCAACAAATTTTAAACTTATTGAAAATGATTTCGAAAAAGTCGATGTTTTTGTATGTGTTGATGATCATGCTACTAAAGTTTTTAATAATTTTTTAGATATAAGAGATAATTTTAAAGGTTTTGAAAGAAAAAATAAATTTTTAGAAATTAAAAATGAATTTTACAATTATGTTATTTCAGTTAGTCAAAAAAGGATAGGTGCTACTAATAAAGTTGATAATGAAGAGTTATTTGTCATATATCAAGATGAATTGGAAAGGAAATATAAACGAGACACAGGTTTTTTAGAAGATGAAAAAGAAGAGGCATTCATATTATAAGTAAAATTCGAATAACTGGAGTGATGGTACAATATTATAAAATATGTCATAGAGAATTATGGTTTTTTTATAATCAGATTAATATGAATTATAATAATGATGACATTGATATAGGTAAATTAATTCATAAGAATTCATATTCTCGTGAAAATAAAGAAATAAAATTAGATAATATGGTTTTTGATTATGTAAAAAGTAATAATGGTTTAACAATTTTTGAAGTTAAAAAATCAAGTTCTTTAACAATCGGTGCTAAGTATCAATTATATTATTATCTTTATTCTATGAGAAAATTAAATCCTAATATTACAGGAGAATTAGTATATCCAAAAGAAAGAAAAAAAGAAAAAATAATATTAACAGATAAGATAATTAAAGAAATGGATAAAATATTAGAGGACATACCTAAAATTGTGCAATTAGATAAACCTCCCAAAGCATATAAAAAAAAATATTGTCGTAAATGTTCTTTTTTTGAATTATGTATGGTGTAAAATTATGAAAAATCCATTATATATAACATCCAATGGAATATTATCCCGAAAAAATAATACCATATTTTTTTCTAATAAAGATGAGAAAAAACAATTACCTATCCATTCAATAAAGGAAATCAATTGTCATGGGAAAGTAACGGTTAAATCTGGTGCCGCATCTTTATTAATGAAAGAAGGAATCATTGTTAATTTCTTTAATAAATATGGATTTTATGAAGGATCATTATA
>CANQZY010000070.1 GCA_947628455.1 uncultured Methanobrevibacter sp. | reverse complement strand
GATTGGTATGAAGTGGGTATTCCCATTACTTCTATTTCTTCTTTTTGTATTCGTTTTCCTACTTTTTCTATGAAGTAGTGAGTTGTAGATCCTGTTCCTAGTCCTAAAACATCACCGTCATTTACATATTCTGCTGCTTTATATCCTGCATTTTTTTTAAAATTTACAATACTATTATTATTATACATCTTTTTTTTTCCGGTCTCTTTTTATTTAAAAAAAAATATAATTTATTTATAATGGAAAGGGGGTTTTAGATAACAAAAGCTAATTTTAGTTTATTTAATTTGTATCCTTTTTTACAGATTTCTTCTTGTTTTCCGTTATTTTTTATTATGATGCATTTATCTCCATTAATTAAGCCTTCGGGAAAACAATAATCTTTGAATTCGCATATTTCATCACATTGTGGTGGATTGTAAGTGAATGTTGATCCTTCGAAAACATTTTTTGAAGGTGAAAGTAAGTCAATTTCTGCTCTTTCTACCTCTACAGGTAAAACAGAGTTTTTATCGTGGATTTTGCATTTTTGCTCATTTTCTTTAACTTTTTTTATAATGTATTTTCTATTAACTTCTAGTGAATCTATACATGATGGTTTGAATCTGCAAGATTCACATTCAAAGGCAGGGCCTTGAAATGTGAATTTATTACCTACTTTGGCTAAATCTATGCCTATTAGAGTTATCATTGTTGAATCACACCTGTTTTAGTGGCTAATTCATATGCCGCATCCCTAGAAATCCCATTTTCACCCAAAATAGTGTATCTCTCCGGTCTTATAGTATGTGCTTTTACTAAAGCTTCAATAATATCCTCATCACTTACACCTAACTCACTTGCAGTTACAGGAGCACCCACAGCTTTCAAACTATCACGAATAAATTCCCAATCACCACCATGAATATTCATCATCAAAATCGTTCCCACACCACACTGCTGACCATGAAGAGCGGGCCTATCCAATATACTATCCAAAGCATGGGAAAACTTATGCTCTGAACCACTAGCAGGCCTGCTAGAGCCTGCAATGCTAATAGCTATACCACTACTAAAAAGTGTTTTAACAACAAGCCTAGTGCTTTCTTCCAGATTAGGTTTAATATTATCCACATTATTTGTGATCATTTTTGCAGACATTATGGAAAGTGATGCTGCAGAATCACTATATGAATCATTTTTTAATCTATGAGCTAATTGCCAATCTTTTATTGCAGTGAAATTAGAAATTAAATCAGCACAACCCGCAGCCAATAATTCATGAGGCGAATTAGCAATAATTTGACTATCACCAATCACCGCAATAGGCGCATTAGTAGTCATAGAAATAGAAGTCTTGGAATCTTTAATTGAAGCTAAAGGAGATACTATACCATCATGTGATGCAGTTGTGGGAAGTGAAATAAAATGCACATCCTTATTATAAGATGCAAGTTTAGCAACATCAATCACACGACCACCACCCGCTCCAATCACAACCGTATTTTCACTAATACTATCTTCAATTTCCCTAACTGTATCCATTGTTGAATCTTCAACTATAATCACATCAACATCATAATCTTCACCATCTAAACTTTCAATAACCTTCTCTGCCACTATCTTATAAGTATTATGACCTGTTACTATAAGAATCTTATTATCCAATCTTAAACCTTTACATATTTCTCCTGTTTCATGAACTATATTAGGACCAATACATACTTCACGAGGCATTTGTATTTTTCGCGAATACATAAAAAAAATATCCACCCCCCAACATATAACTATATATATAATTAATTATGCTTGTATTTATATTAAATAGTCTATTTTAAATATAAACTATTTATATTTTTAGTATTAAAATTTAAAATATAGTTATAAAAACAAAATTATTAATAGGAAGGTGAGTAAGTGGAAAATTTTAGCAAATGGTTTCACAACATTTTAAAAAAAGCAGACATTATCGATTCCAGATATCCCATAAAAGGAATGGCAATTTGGAGACCCTACGGATTTAAAATAAGAAACCATACATTAGAACTCTTAAGAAAATTACTAAACCGCGACCATGAAGAAATGCTATTTCCATTATTAATACCCCAAGAACAACTCATAAAAGAATCCATACACGTTAAAGGATTTGAAGATGAAGTTTACTGGATTACACAAGGAGGGCAAAATGATCTAAACGAAAAACTAGCACTAAGACCCACCAGCGAAACCGCAATTTACCCCATGTACTCCTTATGGATCAGAACACACATGGACCTGCCACTTAAATACTACCAAATCGTAAATACCTTCAGATACGAAACCAAACATACACGACCACTAATCAGAGCACGCGAAATCACAACATTTAAAGAAGCACACACCGCCCATGCAACCAAAAAAGAATCCGACAAACAAGTACAAGACTTTATTAAAATGTATAAAGAATTCTTCAACCATCTAGCCATACCATTTTTAATATCTAAAAGACCATCATGGGACAAATTTCCAGGAGCAGACTACACAATCGCATTTGATACTATAATGCCCGATGGCAAAACACTACAAATTGGAACTATACACAACCTCGGAACCACATTTTCAAAAACATTCAACATACAATTTGAAGATAAAGACTCACAACACAAATACGTTCACCAAACTTGCGCCGGACTATCCGATAGAGTAATAGCAGCTATGATAGCTATCAACGGTGATGATAAAGGATTAAAACTCCCCACAACCACAGCACCCTACCAAATAACAATCATACCCATAATATTCAAAAATAAAAAAAATGATATCTTAAATAAATGTATAGAAATTAAAAAAACACTGGAAAATGAAGGTTTAAGAGTAAATATTGATGATAGAGACATAAGAGCAGGTAAAAAATTTTATGATTGGGAATTGAAAGGAACACCTTTAAAACTAGAATTAGGACCTAATGATTTAGAAAAACAAGTTATAATAGCTATGAGAAGAGATAATCTAGAAAAAATAGAACTTCCATTAGATGAAACACTCACACACACAATAAAAGAATATATTGATAAATATGATGATAATATTGCTGAAAATGCTTGGAATTTTCTAGAAAACCATGTTAAATTCACCGCTAATAAAGATAATATTGCTCAGTTAATTGAACAGGGAAATGTGGTTGCTTTTAATTGGTGTGGTGATGAAAAATGTGGACGTGAACTAGAAGAAAAAACAGGTTATAATATCTTAGGAATTAGCCAAACACTAGATTCACAATCAGAAATAACATGCATTAAACATAACAAACCAGCGAAATATATTGCATATATAGCTAAAACTTATTAGAGGCTGCGAGAGATATGGATGAGATTTATGGAATAATACCTGTAAGCCAGCTGAAAAATGCTAAAACTCGCTTATCACCTTTTTTATCCGAAAATGAAAGAAAAGAATTATTAAAAGTAATGTTAAAAGACGTTACATGTTCACTGAAAAAATATGTGGATAAACTAATAATTATCAGCCACGATGAAAATGTTTTAAAATACAGTAAAAAACTAGGATTAAGCATATTAAAAGAAAATAATAATTCTAATTTAAACAAAGCACTAAAACAAGCAATGGATTACTGCTTTAATAAAACTAAAAAAGTAATAATCACACCCTCAGACATTCCACTTATTGTAAAAACCAACATACAAACACTAATCAACTCATCAAAAAAAACAGACTTCATAATCGCACCATCTAAAGGCGGAGGAACAAACGCACTAATAATGAAACCCCATGCCATTAAACCACAATTCGGCCAATTTAGCTATAAAAAACACATTAACATGGCAAAAAATGAAAATTTAACACCCCAAACACATGACTCATTTTTTATCTCACTAGATATTAACACCATAGAAGATTTAGGGGAAATATTAATCCATGGTGAAAACACAAATACATACCATCTTCTTAAAGACTTAAAAATTAATGTTAAATCCATTCATGCAAATGAAAGACTAAAAATTACAAGAGAATAAAATTATGGTTGTAATGTCCATAGGTGGCGTAGATCCATCAGCAGGAGCAGGAATTTTCGCAGATATAAAAGTTTTCCAAGCATTAAACGTTTACGGAACAGGAGTTGTAACTGCACTTACAGCCCAAAATCCAAACAATTTCTTTTCAATAAAACCCCTAGATAGCAATTATATAATATCCCAAATTGACTCCATTCTAGATATTTATCCTGTAAAATATATTAAAACCGGAATGCTATACTCCAAAGAAAATATAAAAATTGTTAGCAAAAAAATACAAGAATATGATTTTAAAGCTATAATCGATCCAATTATGCAATCCACATCAGGAGGTAATCTTTCCCAGGGAGATTTATCTGATTGTATGAAAAAACATATTCTAAAACATGCCATTTTAACAACACCCAACATATATGAAGCTGAAAAATTAACCGGTATAAAAATAACCGATGAAAAATCAGCGATAAACGCATCATTAAAATTAGGCGAAACATGTGACAATGTCATTACAGGAGGCCACCTAAACGGAATCAACATAATAAACATCAACGGAAAAATCACAACAAAAAAACACCCCATAATACAAACAACCAACCTACACGGAACAGGCTGCAACCTCACAGCAGCAATCACCAGCTACCTCGAAAAACAAAACAACCTAACACAAAGCATCACAAAATCAATACAATACACCCAAAAAAGTATAAAAAACGGAAAACACAAAACACTAATACCCCCCAACAAAATAAAATAAAGGTGCATTAATGAAAAACACAAACCAAAAAAAATTCTCAAAAATAGGACTCAGCTATCTAACACTAGGACTAACCACCATAATAACCGAAATACTCATATTCAACATAATCAGCCCACACATACCCCAAATCATAACAAACCAAAACCTAACCATCATCATATCCGCAATATGCAGCTACATCCTACCACTACCCCTATTCCTACACCTACTACACAAAATAAACCCCGCCACAATAATCAAAAAAAACCTAAACATAAAAAAATTCCTAATATGCTTTTGCATCACCATGTTTCTAATGTATCTAGGAAACATCATCGGACTAACCATCACCGACCTAATCAGCAATCTCAAACAAACAACCATACCCAACCCCGTAATAGAACTAATCTACAACTCCAACATCTGGATCAACATATTCCTAATAACACTAATAGGACCCATATTCGAAGAATTATTCTTTAGAAAATTCCTAATCGACCGAACCATCCAATTCGGACCCAAAATATCCATACTAACATCCGGACTACTATTCGGACTATTCCACGGCAACCTAAACCAATTCTTCTACGCATTCCTAATGGGCAGTTTTTTCGCATTAATATACACAAAAACAGGCCAAATCAAATACACCATAACCCTACACATTCTAGTCAATTTCCTAGGATCAGTAGTAAGCATATTCATGTTAAACGCAACCAACTCCAACATAACACTCGAAATATCATTAGCAACAATATTCTCAATAGCAATATTCATAATAGTACTACTCGGATCAATATTCACCATAACCAACTATAAAAAATTCACAAAACTACAAGACTACATACCCCACCCCATAAAAACAAGCATATTAAACGGGGGCATGATCGCATTTATCACATTCTACATCATTGAAATAACACTTACAACAATATAAAAAAAAAAGAAAAAAAAACTTAAAATTTTATAAAGTATTTAAATACTATTTAAAATACGCACACCATTATTAAATGCTGGCACTCCACAAGTTAAAAGAACCACACGCAAAACATCCATAATCTCTTCCTTAGTAGCCCCCAACTCATCCATAGAACTAACCATCTGCTTACGAGTACCATTTTCATTCAACTTAGACGCCTCAATAGCAATAGCAATCAACTTCTGAGTTTTATAATCCAAAGATTTACCCGTATACAAAACATCACTCATAGACTCCACAAGATCATAAAGCTCAGGACACTCATCCTTAAGCTCATTTATACCTCTACCATAAAATACACCATCTTTCATAAAAAAAAAACCTCACTACTAATAACAATTATATTTATACTTTATATGTAAATACTAATTATCAACAAAGTAATATTTAAAGTTACTTATTATCTAAAATAAATTGCCTAACTTTTAAGACAGCTATATCTTTTCTAGCAGGATATGCTGCAATCTTTATCTTAAGATGAATCGCATCACCAAAATCAACTATCTCCATTTTATCATCTATAGCACCATCTTTAGATAATCTTAAAAACAAATTACCTTTATCATCCATCTTCCTATCTAAATCATCCACTAACTTATCTAAAACCGCACCATCCAATGATAATAATCTATTAAAAAAATCTCTAGTATCCCTTTTTTTATCAACCACACCAGTCAAAATAAGAATACTATCACCAATTAATCCCTCAGCTTCCACACATTCTATTTCCGCATCAGGAAAAATATTAAAAATAGCTTGTCTAAGTTTATTTTCATCTTCATTTTTATAAACAAAGACCCTAAAACGAATATTATGTATCATAAATTATATATATTCTAAAAAAAAAATAGAAGAAAAAAAAGAGATTATAGATTTCTTCTTCTAGCTTGTTCACTGCCTTTTCCTTTTTTAGACAATCCACGACCTTTAGTTCCTGCACTAGTTAAACCTCTAAGAGCTCTATTAGTGTGTTTTTTAGAACAAATCCAATTGATTTTTTTATCATTTATAATAGAAGGACTTTGCGGATCAACTAATATCACTTCATAATATTTATATTTACCATCAGCCCATACCCAATAAGAATTTAAAACTTCTAAATTAGGATATTT
>CANQZY010000069.1 GCA_947628455.1 uncultured Methanobrevibacter sp. | reverse complement strand
GGGTAACCGTCTTTGATAATATTTACGAACATTTTGACCTTCTTTTTCTAATTCGCTAGCAATTAATGATGACAAGGTATCATCATTACGAAGGGCGTAAATCACTTCAGCACCATCACCACCTCGCACTACTTGGTATTATCAAGATATTTGGTATATATCTTTATGTATTTCTTAACTTTAGGAATATCAAAAAAACGACTAATTATCGCTTTTAATTGATACTTTGAATTCATTTGAATCAAATTTAAAAATGGAATCTAAATCTCCTTCTATTACTTTACAAACGGGACAATTGCTTTTTAATTTTGCTATTCTATATAATCTATAAGAATCTTTATGGGCTTTAGCATATTGCAATTCATTAGCTGACATAATAAAATCATCATTTAAATTAACAGTACTTTTTACTTCAATATGTATCTCAAATTCATTACCATTTTCATCAAGATCGTAACTTAAAATATCATAACCATATCCGTCTCCACTATCTCGGGATATCCATTTTACTTTTTTTGCCAAATCATTTCTAGAAAGACTCTGTAATTTCTTTTTTTCAGCTTCAAAAACTAACCCTTCGGCTATGTTGCCATTTTTAATTTTACTTTCTTCTCTTTTAATCCAAGCATTAATATCATTTTTCCTAATAAAAATTTTTCCTTCTTTATTCTTGGTTTGCTTAGGTACTAAATCATCAGACACAAACTTTAATTGTGTTTTTCCATTACATTCACTTGGCTGTTCTTTTTCTTTCGAAATTATGTTATAAACAGTATCTTCTTGCGTTGTATTCTCATATAAATCTACATCAACTATCTCATCATCATCCCCCAAATAATACATCTTATATCTTCTTTTAATTTTTACAAATTTTATATCTCTATGACGATCTTTATGAGATACAAGATTTCGCATAATCTGATCGATTTTCATTTCACCAGAACGGGTTACACTTAATGCTTGGTCTCCTGCAGTTAAATTAACTATTTCATATAATTTAGATTTTAACATAGCTGTTCCTATACCGGGATATTGTCTTATTATATTATTTATATATGGCGTTAACTCTGGCTCACCAGTTATTTTATTCTTCCATAATCCACTGCGTTTTTCTTTAGTTTGAAAGAAGTCATCTTTCCCTAAATAACCATCATACTGAGAACAACATTCTTGTAATCGCCCTCTAATCTGAGCCCTCAACCCTTTATTATTCCGTTCATTTTTTAAGTTAGATACTTCATTATATATTTCATTTAATGTGGCATATTCCCTTTTAGTCTTAGACAATATATTACTTATTGCTTGACTAATAATATATTTTAACGATTCATTATTCATCAAAATTCACCTCGTAATTAATAAATATTTTGCTCTTTTTATAACAACAGAAATTTAACATTTATAATACTTTTAATAAATTAATATATTCGCTTTAATTATATCATAATTTGACACATAATAATATCATATGAAATAAAATACATTCGCGAATAACAATTATTCTAGAAGCATAAATTTCAATATGAATAAAGATAAAAAAGAAATTTTTAAAGAGATAATTATTAAATATTTAATTAAACAAATAACTGAAAATAATTTTAAAAATCTTTAAAAGGAGATACACAATGAATAATGTTAATTATAAGGCAGGAATTTATATTAGACTTTCGCAAGAAGATAAAGATAAAAAATATGAATCTGATAGTGAAAGTGTCTCCAATCAAAAAGAAATATTAAGAAATTATTGTAAGCATAATGGTTTTAATTTAGTAAACGAATATGTCGATGATGGTTATTCTGGAACAAATTTTGATAGACCGGGATTTACCAAAATGATTGAAGACATTAAAGAAAAAAAAATAAATCTTATTATTGTAAAAGATTTATCTAGATTAGGTAGAGATCATGTTATGACTGGCTATTATATTGAAACATATTTTCCAGAAAAGAAAGTAAGATTTATATCCATTGTTGAAAATTATGATAGTATGAAAAATCAAGCTAGTAATGATTCTTCTACTTTTATTATTGCTTGTAATGATTATTATAGTAAACAAAACTCTTTAAAAGTTCGAAATGTCTTAGATGCTAAAAGAATAGCTGGTAAATTTATAGGAAGTAAGCCATGTTATGGTTATATGAGAGATCCAGATGATAAAGGTCATTTAATTCCTGATCCTAAAGTATGTGAATATGTAAAAAAAATATTTGAGTGGAGAAGTAATGAAATAGGAATTAGTAAAATAGCTACTAGATTATCCAAATTAGGAGCTCCAACACCTTCAGAATATAAGAACATGCCATTATCAACAAGATTAAGAAAAAAAGATGAATGGTCAGCTCATTCAGTATATAATATTTTGCAAAATCGAATGTATACAGGCGATATGGTTCAACACACTCAAACCAATATAAATTATAAATCAAAGAAAAAAATTAACCTTGATGAAAATCTATGGATTATTGTTGAAAATACTCATGAACCATTAGTAGATAAAGAAACATTTATGTTGATTAATCAAAAGAAGAAAAATAAAAATAGAACTTATCAAAAAAGAAAAAGACCAGAAAGACTTTTAGAAGGATTATTGTTTTGTAAAGAATGCGGAAATCGTCTAGGTATTCTTTATAGAAAAAAACAAGATTACTGGTGCATCAATTGTAATAGATATGCTAGAGATCCTGCTAGAAAATTATGTGAACCTCATTTCTTTGCTTATAATTATTTTGAAGAATTAGTCCTTAAAGAAATAGGAAAATGTTTGGATAGCTTATTTAAAGAGTTAAATTACAATGATTTAAACGACGAAATAATAAAAAGAACTAACAACAATTCTAATGACTTCTTTATAAAAAAGAAAAATATTGAAAAGGAACAAATAAAAATTAACGAATCTATGCAAATGTTATATCAGGATAGATTAGATGGAAATATTTCTCTTGATCAATATAAATTATTATCTATACCTATTGAGGAAAAACGTCAAAATTTAAATAAACAATTAGAAGATATAAATATGGAAATTATAAAAAGAAAACAAAATATTAATAAAGTACCAAATTATACAAACAAAATAAAAAAATTACTGAATTTAAACATCCCTACTAGAGATTTACTCTTTGCTCTAATAGAACGAATTGAAGCGGATAGAAATAGGAATATAACCATAACATTTAAGTATGATATTTTAAATATTCATACCTTCAAATATTCCGATAATAGAATACACAATCCATTCGGCAGAAAAGGTAAAATAAACAAAAAAACTTAATCATGAAACTTTTATTATGAATTACAAACTAGTTAATTTATTGATGTAGCAAAAAGAAGTAAAACTTAATTTACTTCCTATTGCACTATTGCAGAAAATTTTATTTACACCGATTTCCTTACTATTTTAATTTTTTTTACATAAACCAGCTTTCCAATTTTTAATTGTTTGTTTAATACAATCATTCCATTCTTGATAGTTATCTAATTTTAAAGTATTTGCATGAATAGTATTAATTAAATCAACGAATTCGTTTATTTCGATTTGTTTTTTATAAATAAATGTTATAATGTCTTTATACTGTTTTATTGTTAACGGAATTACAGGTACAGGATTTCCTAACCAGCTCTCTTTATTTAGTAAGAAAAATTGCCAACTAGTTCTGTTATCAATCCTATTTGAAATAAATAAGCCTAATACTTTTTTATTTTTATTTTCATTAATAAATTTCATTACATGGTCAATTACACTTGAACCTTCATGTTCCCATTGCCGAACTCCGCTCATAAGAGAAACCTCAGGTATAATAATTGTATTACCTATATATAATTCCATATCAGGAGTATTGTTCTTTCCCCGTGCAAAGCTTTTGGGAGTTAAATCTTCTTCTATTGAAAAATTTCTAACTACTTTCTGAGTCCCATTAATTGCTACTAAAGACTTCCAGGTGTTGCATTCTAACCATAAAGCAGCCATTTCTTCTTTACCAGCAAGGATGTCAGAAAATTTATCTTTAATTTGCTTCCTTACCTCCTTTGTCTTTGAAGTATACTTAATAAACACTTCCTCATTTAGAATAGTAATCCTAGAAATTAAATCTTCTTCAAATAATTTTAACGCTGTAGGCTCATTTAATTTTTCAATTTTTGAATATAATTCGGCATAGTCAAAATTAATTTTCAATGAATATTTATTTTTTATAACATTTATAGTATTTTCTAATAAATTTAACTTATCAATAATCAATGCTTTTCTTTCATCTTTGTTTTCCCATGGCAGAGTAATATTATCTAAATTTCCAAACCAAAGCATGTATTCATCTAAATTTTTAGTTTTGATTGTTTTATAAACAAATTTATCTCTTAATAGTTCAACCTTCTTTTTAGAGTGTTGGGCTATTCTAGTCTTTGTATTATTTCCTCTTCCTGAAACATCAAATAACATGGTATATTGAAGAGCTCTTTCTATTGCATCTCCAATCGTAAATAGAGTTTTAGGATTCCCTTTCTTTGAAAACTTATATACGCTAACAGCATATTTCATAAATAGTTCTTTACATTCACTAGAATTATTTTTATTATCAAGGTTTTCATAATCTTTTCTAAATTTTTTTATAGTATTCAATAACAATTGATATTCACTTATGTCATAGCAAAAATAGGAAAAAGCCATTTCATAACGATTAATATATTTAAGATCAAATAATAATTTAATTATTATTTGCATTGGAAAAACTCTTCTATCTTTTGATATATCCTTTCCATATCCCGTACTAACAGATGGAAAACTCATTTTTAATAGTTGTTTTAAGAACATTTCACTATCAAATTTATCTTCTAAAATTTTCCTTCCGGCCTGAGTAATTCTTATTCTTCCCTCTTTGTCTATCCACCCAAGGCCTAAAAATTTATAGGTTGCCAAATCGTTTCTAGCATTACTTTCAGAATCAGCTTTGCCATCTTTTTTTCCACTCAAATATTCTTCATAAGTTAAATTTTTTACTGGAGAATCATCTTCATCCATTTGAGCATTATAATAATACTTTCTTCTAATTGGATGAATAGGATAACCTTTTTTATCTTTACCATTCGAGTAATTCCAATTTTCATTTTCTAATTCGGCAAAATATTTAAACCATTTAATTACTTTTAAAGCGCTTCTAGGTTTTGTTCTCCATCCCCAACTCATTACTACACCTCCTGATTACTAATAATTTGTAATTATTAAATGTTCAGCATCTTTATCATTTCTATTCATAAAACTAACTAAGTATTTTTTATCAAATGATTTAATATTAAAATTTTTATCCTTATATAAATTATAAATAAAATCGGTATTTTTTATTATTAACATAAATTTAGCTTTAGTTTTTTGTAAATAGTTTGCTAATCTAATTTGGTCATTTTTATTAAAATCATTTTGAGCATAAGTAGAAAATTCCGTATCATATGGCGGATCTAAAAACATGAAATCATTTTCATTAAGTTGAATCCTTTCACAGAATTCTTCAAAATCCATAGCATATATTTTTGTCTTTGATAAATAATTTCTTAGTTCTTCTGAAGATAGGTAATTAATTTTCTTTTGAAAATCTTTTCTGTTATAACTTATTCCCCCATATGGAACATTAAATTCGCCATTAGCATTATATCTAAACATTGCAGCATAACAATAGTCTCTTACAAAATAGAATACAGCACAATAAAATTCATCACTTAATTTTAGTTTGCTTTTATTATTGTATAAATACCTAAAGTACATATAATATGCACTTTTAAATGCCGTTTCGATGTTTGTAATAATATCAGTATCAGGCATTTCCATCTTTACTTTTTCAATCTTATACATTCTAGTTATTTTAGAAATAAGATTCTTTTTTATCTCCATATATAGATTATAAAGATTAATATCAACATCATTTCTTAATAAGGAATCAAAGCTCTTTTGGTGTTTATTTAAAAATGTATCGACGACTTTTTCTAAATCAAATTGTTTTTTCTTAAAATTCAAATACATATTAATTAACTCGAATGAATTGTCCATAACAAGTTTTTCCAGTTTGATCCAATTTTTATTAATATCATTTAAACTTTTTATAAATTCGGTATTCTTATTTTTAATCATTTTATATAGAAGCATTAATTCAGATGATTTATCATTAATAATACTATTTTCACAATTTATATTTAAATATACTGCTCCGCCACCTACAAATGGCTCAACATATCTATTAAATTTTTTTGGAAGGTTTTCCATTATTATAGGTAATTCTTTTTCTTTCCCTCCTGCCCATTTTATAAAAGTTTTCATAATGCCCTCCCTGTTTGAACAAAGTATTCATATTAAATAATATTATAACATCTTTTACATGTTTTTACTACACATTGTACTTAACTATACGAGATAAATTTCCTTGAAATATATTTTTTATTGAACTGAAGTGTATTTATTTTACTTTTACAAAAGCAAGAAACTTATTAACAGGTTTAATTGTATTATGGATAAACAAGAAAATTGAAAAATAAATACCTTTACAATGTCAGTTATCCGCACCGCCAGCGTTAATATGATTTGATACCACAATAACATCGCTACCACTACCATATGGATCTAACACTCTATTTACTCTTTCAGTTGGTTCTACAGTCTCATCTGTAGTTCTAACCATTGTATTTCTTATCCCTAGCTCATCCAATCTATTATGAATATAATTAGCTATTTCCAAAGTCAATTCCTTTTCTATTATTCCATTTCCTGAAGCCCCCGGGTCGTTCCCGCCATGACCAGCGTCAATTATTATCCCTCGATAAGCTCTAGTTAGTCTATACATATAACAAACCTCCTAAAGTATTGTATGCCTAGATTTAAGATAGGTCACTTGACTAATTAACAAAAAAGTTCTACATAATATGTAAAACTTAAACTTTCAAGCATCACATCAACTT
>CANQZY010000068.1 GCA_947628455.1 uncultured Methanobrevibacter sp. | reverse complement strand
GTTCCTGTAAGGTATCCGTAACCTAATAACGGCTTTTGACCAATTCTCATAATTGCATTTGCCCAAATTGGAATTCTGCCGTTAAATGTCAAATTTTTTTTCAAAACAACTGTAATAAAGGAGGCGAAGAAGTCAACTCTCTGAAGGATTATAATAAGAAAAAATAAGCCGGTAATAATGGCGAAAAATAATTTCAAATTAAATAAAACCCTCATAAATTAAATTTAAATATTAATTATCAAAAATAAAATATAAATAAAAAAAGACTTATTTTTAAACAAATATCAAAAACTAATTTTATTAGAAGAATACATCTAATGAGCTTTGCTTTGATTTATCACTCTCAAATAATGAATTAATACCTAATTCCTGGATTTCAAGCCTTTGTTTGAGATAATGAGAAACAGGATATCTATTGACAAGATCTCTTGAAATTTCAAGATATTTAGTTACAGAACCTTTGGATACACTTAAAACTAAATTTCCCCCACATTTACATTTTCCATTAAGTGGTATTCTTCTATATTTAGCACCACATGTAGTGCATCTAACTTTTTGTTTAGAAAATGATCTTGAATTTCCCATAATATCAGGTAAGAAATGAGATGATAAAACTTTTTCAACAACACCACATTGATCAACAGCCCTTATCTTTTCAGCTAAAGAAATCTGAGCTTCTACTTTTTCTTTCATAGAAGGTAATCTTTTATATAAACATATTGTTGGCCCTGCATGTATATTAGAAGTATGATGAGAAAACATTAATTTTTCATATTCGTGAGGTGTTCCTAAATGCATTCCAACATTATCAATAAGATCTAAAACTTCAACAGGTTTTAATGGATCTTTAGTTTTCTCATAAAATTCTACAGGAAATCTTTCAAGAATATCTATATTATGAGATTCATCATCTATTTCTTCAGGATCAATTCTTAGAGATAAAACTAAAGGAGCATCCATACTACCACCTCTAGTGTTTGGTAAATAAGTTTTAGAAAAGTTAATTAAAGCATCTAAAAGTAATATTACAGCATCTTCATCACTATCACAATTTCTACGTTTAGCTGAGTGGAAGTAAGGATGAGCATAACAAGCTAATGCTTTTGTAAATCCTACAATTCTTCCAAGAACTCCAGCTGATGTATGGGGAGCTAATCCAACTATTAAATGATTAATTAAGTCCGATTTTTCTTTAACATTATAAAATGGTTCCATATTATAAAACCTAATTAATTCATCATCAATAAAATTAGCAACATTAATTAAATACTCGGCACAATTTTCAGAAATTACAACATCTTGAACTTTAAGTTCTATAATTTGATCTTCATTTTTAATGGGCTGACCATAACAATCATATTCATAACCCATTTCAAGAAGTTTTTCAACAGTAACGCCAATTTCTTTAGGAATAAAATGTGTAAGAGGTAAATCAGTTGAATCATGTCTAATTGTAGCATCTTTAAATGTGTAAACATCATTTTTAGCTCTTAATATTCCTTTTTCAAGAGGTTCTGGAAGTTTGGATTCTGATATCATTCCAATAACCCCTTTAACTTCATCAACTTTTCTAATACCAACATTATCAGAAGCCTTTTTAAGCATAGCTGAAATATTTATATTTTTATTGCTATGTTTCCCTATTTTTGTTGGAGCTCCACAATGTGGACAAATGGAATTAAAAGACCCTAATTTACATTCACTACAAATTCTTCTAGATAAATCAATCTTAATATTCCTTTTTTTAGCTGCAGTAGCTATCAATCTCCTACTCCCACCATAATTTCCAATAGGAAATAAACTATGAGGTGCAGGTTTCATTAATCTTTCTTTAGATTTTTCAGGTCTACCTACACGTGTTCCAATATATACAGGAGCTTTATTTTTAATTTCAATATCAGTTATTTCATTTAAAGCGTTCAATGTAGAATCTGAAGTGGGTAAATTTTCTTTTAAAGTGTTTATTAATGCATAACTGTGATCTGGATCGATTAATAAATTATTATTTTCTATTTTATGAGGAACTCCAATTATTTCAAGAATTCTTTTTCTATAATCTAGTGGAAGTAATAATCCTTCTTTTTCATTATAGTCTTTTTTATAATCCATAATTAAATTTATTAGTGAATTTAATTCTTTTATGGTTATATCATTATAGCAATAAGTGTATTTTGGATGTAAGGGGATTTTATATTTATTAGATAATTTAAAAGCTTCTTTTGCTGTTAATTTCCCTTGTTCTAATGCATCTAAATCTAAATTATTATTTTTTATATCAAATGTGTCACTTTCAAGTAGTGTTCCAATCCACCATTCTTCGCACCATCCAGATTCAAGTAATGTTTGATTGTTTCTTAAAAATTCTCCAAATGCAACAAGCATATCTCCTAAAAATAATATTTCACTAATTTGGTTTTTGTATTTATTAGCTTCATCTATTGTTTGAATTTTGATAACATCATTATTTTTAAGTTTAACTAACGGACCTTCAATAGAATCAACAGGAACTACACAGTTTCCTTTGCCGGGATGTTCTATTTTAAGTTGGGTTCCTACAGCTAAAAAATCAAGTAATGTCATTGTTGCTGGATGGATGCCCATAGCTGCAAGGCCTGTGTTTCTTGATCTACCATATCTTAATCTAAATGCTCCTTTTTGTGAGGGATATCCTAGGATAGGTCTTCCTCCAATAATATCCTGAATATATTTAGGTTCACTTACAATATTAGATTCTTTTTCTTTTTTTTCATTGTTTTCTTTAGGTTTAGAGTATTCTGAAAGCCATTCCCAACTATCTAATTTAAGTTTTTTAGAAATTTTTAAAATCTTTTTAGATTTTTGAATAATTCCTTCAACAATTGCTAAAAGAGCACCTCCTCTAATACTGTTTGTTTCTACTCTTTTTAGATCTCTATGTGAAACTTCAACTTGATTTGTTGTTTCTCCTGTTACTTCTACAGGGATATTTTTAGCTGCAAATCTAACTTCTTCTGGTGTTGGGGAATATTGTAAGTTAGTAACTTCTGATTCATAGAGTTCTACTTCTTCCACATATCTTTCAATCTCATCATCGATTGGTTTGAAGTTATCTAAATTAATTGCTTCTTTAATTTTGTCTCCCAGAAGTACTGCAAGAGCGGTAGCTGTTCCTCCAGCACTTCTAATAGGTCCTGCAAAGTAGATCGCAATATATTTGGTTGAATCAAAGTTTTTTTTTATTTTTACTTGTGAAATTCCTTCTATAGGAGCTGCTACTACTCCTTCAGTTAGGATAGCTAGTGCTGTTCTAAGTGCCTGATCACAGCGTTGTTCTTCGTTGTATTCTGATTTTTCTCCTTTGAGTTCAAATTTTCCAGATGCAATTTCTGCTGCTATTTCAAATGCTGCTTCTTCTCTTGTAAGTTTTTTTTCTAATTCTTTTATTCTTTGCGCAACACCTTCAGGACCTAATAATCCTTCAACTCTTTCAGCTAAATCTTTTGCAAGAGGAATTTCTGTTGTTGTTGTAACATCTAAGCCTTTAGCTCTTGCTTTATTAGCTATTTGGTATAGTTTACGTGTTTCTGATTCTAGTCTGTCAAAATAATCCATAAATATCAGTACAAATTATATTTATAAAAATTAGTATTTAATTTTTATAGTGGTTAATTTTAACTATATAAAAAAAATATTTTTTTTTTATTATAAAACTTTAAATATGTTCATTTTAATAAATATTAATTTAAGTGTATAAGTTGTTGAATTAATAGTTATGTAGGCTAATTATGAAAATGGTGGTCTAATGACAGATGAAAAAATCACAGAACTTGAAACAAAAATTAAAGAAAAAGATGAAAAATTATCAAATCAATCTCAAGAATTAAATTATTTAACAAATGATATTATCCCTAATTTAAAACGTGAGAATTCTGATTTAAAATCGGTAAAAAAAGAACTGTCAGATGCTTTAGAAAAGAGTAATCATAAATATTTTGATCAATTAGATATTAATGTTGATTTAAGCGATAAATTAACTAAAATTAGTGCAGAACAAGCTGTTAATAAAGTTAGAATTGACAAATTTGAAGATGAAATTACTACTATTAAAAATGATGCTAGTTCAAAAATAAAAGAATATGAAGAAAAACTTGAGAATGCAAACCCTGATTTAATAAATAAATTAAAACAAGAAAATACCGCTCTTAAAAATCAATTAAAAGAACAAACAGAAAATGTATCTAAATTTCAAGAAGATATTAGTAAAATTCAATTTGAAAATAATGAATTAAGAAAAGAACTTATTGAAGTTGAAGACTATAAAAAGAAAATTAAAAATGAAACTAATGTTGAGATTGACAACTATAAAAAAGAGATTTCAAAGCTTAAAAATGAATTAAAATCAAAACAAAGTGATTATGATAAACTGTATAATGAATCTCAAAAAGAAATTGGGGATTTGAAAAAACAAGTTTCTAAATTTAAAAAAGAAATTGATGAACAGTCAAATAAAGGATTTTTAAGTAGATTTTCAAATAAATCCTAATGATGAATATAATTAATTCATATTTCATCATATTTTTAGTTTTTTTTATGAAATCTGATGAATATTTTATGAATATTGCTTTACAACAAGCAAAATTATCTTTTAACCAAGGTGGAATACCTATTGGTGCTGTTTTGGTTAAAGATAATAAAATAATTTCAAAAGGTCATAATCGTCTAATTCAAGATTCTTCTGTAATTTTTCATGGTGAAATGGACGCTATTGAAAATGCAGGACGATTAAACTATGAAGATTATATAAAATGTACATTATATACAACTCTTTCACCTTGCACTATGTGTTCTGGTGCGGTTATTCTTTATAATATTCCTAAAGTCGTTATTGGTGATAATACTTCTTTAATGGGTGCTGAAAATTTATTAAAAGATAATGGAGTGGAAGTTATAGTTTTAAATGATAAAAAATGTATCGATCTTTTTGATAAATATTTACAAGAAAATTCAGAAAAGTGGATTAAAGAACTATCTAAAGTAGGTAATACTACTAAAATAAAAAAATAAATGAGATTTTAATCTCATGATTCTTGTTTTAATCTTTTTATAACAAAATCTTTATTTAATGATAATAGAAATGATGCTGCTCTTGGGCCTTGTTTTTGCCCTAAAATCATTTTATAAATAGCTTGAAATCCTTTTTGAGGTTTTAAGTTTTGTTTTTCTAGTATTTCATACATTCTATCATGAAGTTCTTCAGCATTGTTAAAATCATTTTCATCAATTAAAACAGCTAACTCATTTAAAAATTGTTTTTGTTTATCTGTTAATGGGAGATTTGGGATATTTTTCTCTTGAACTTGGAATTTAACAAATTTTGGAGCATACTTTTCTAACCAATTAATAACATTATCAACTCTTTGTTGGAATTGAGTTAATTCTAAATCAGTTAAATCATTAAAATTTTTATTTTTAAAGCTTTTAGATAATTGTGAATTTCTTTTAAGAATTTCAAATATTTTTTCTAAATTATTTCCAGATATTTGATAAGCATTTACTAAAAATCTATATGGTGGTCTAAATGGTAAGGGCGCATCTTCTTTAATTTTAGATACTTCATAGATTTTTCTGAATTTTTTATCTTCTTTTTCAGATGGAGCCTTTTCTTCATTATAATATACTTTCTCAACTTTATCAAATTGGTCCATAAGATCTAAAAAAGACATTTTTGGTGAAAAATCTTTAGATTTCATTGGTTTACTTCTGAATAAATAATAATTAAGACTTTCTGCAGGACCAATATCTAACCATTCTTTAGGTGTAAAAAATACTCCATGTGATTTACTCATGGCTTCTCCATCAAGAGTAATCCATTCATATGGAACAGGATAAGGTGCAGGATAATCAAATATTTCTTTTGAAATTATACTACTTACATCATATGATCCGCCACTAGCAGCATGATCTTTTCCGAATGGTTCACAGGTAATATTAAATATTTTCCATCTAGCTGCCCATTCAACTCTCCAGGTTAATTTTCCATTTCCACTTTTGATATTCATTGTACTGTCATGTCCACACTCACATCTGTATTTAACTATATTTTTTTTGAAATCATATGCATATGTTGTATTTACTCTTCCACAGTTTTCACATATTGGGTTGTAGGGTAACCAATCTTCATTTAGTGGTGTTTTTCTGTATTGATTTAGGATTTCTCTAATTTCAGAAGCTTTTTTAAGAGCTAATGTGATATAATCATCGTATAATCCATTTTTATACATTTTAAAGCCTGATTTAAGTTCGACATCTATTCCATAATCCTTTAGAACGTCTAAAAACGGCTTTTCAAAATGTTCTACAAAACTATCACAGCATCCATCAGGACAGGGAATGTTTGAATATGGCATTCCTAAATATTTATCATAATCTTCAGGTAATGGATAAGGAACTTTTCTTAAAGGATCATGATCATCAGCTATCCATATTGTTTTGGAGTTTTTTCCAAGTTTTTTCAATTGTTTTCCAATAGAATTTGCTATAAATACATCACATGAGTTTCCAATATGGATTGATCCAGATATAGATGTACCGCTAGCTATTACATGATTATCAATATCTTTTTCATTTAAATCTTCAGCTATTTTTTCAATCCAATGTTTCATTAAATCACCAAAATTAGTAGTATAATAAATTTATATTTTGTTATAAAAAGATTAATATAGGAAGAAATTTTATTTAGATTGTAATATTTTAGAATCTGATTGATCTAACCATTCATTTACAATTTTTACTGCACAGAAGTTTCCACACATTGTACATGCATCGGAATCTTCTGGAGGTCGAGCATCTCTTTTTGATCTTGCAGCAGCTGGACATATTGAAAGAGCATATTGTTCTTCCCAATCAAGATTTTTTCGTGCTTGGGCCATTTTTAGATCTTTTTCACCGTTATGAATACCTTTAGCCATGTCTCCAACATAGGCTCCAATTCTTGTTGATATTACTCCTTCTTTTACGTCTTCTGGTGTTG
>CANQZY010000067.1 GCA_947628455.1 uncultured Methanobrevibacter sp. | reverse complement strand
GTTTTAGCCACAATAGTCTTATTATTCCAAGCATTATTATTAGCTCACGGAGGAATCACCACACTTGGAGCTAATATCTTCTCAATGGGAATAGTAGGTCCATTTGTTGCATGGATAGTATACAAAGGATTAGTAAAATCAAATATTTCTTCAACAGTAGCAATGTTTTTCGCAGCATTTTTAGGAGATTTACTAACATATGTAGCTACTTCATTCCAATTAGCTCTTGCATTTCCCCTCCCATCATTTACTCAAGCATTAATTAATTTCCTTGTAATATTTGCAATTACACAAATACCATTAGCTATTGCTGAAGGTATATTAACAATGATAATATGGGATAGACTAAAAGTTTATAAACCAAAATTATTAGACAAAATGGGACTTTTAACTAAAAAAGAAGATAAAGAAATTAAAGGGATAGAATGATGAACAATAAAACAATATTAGTACTACTAATAATATTGGCTATTTTAGTTATTGCTCCATTAGCAGTATACAATGGCCATGGAGAAGAGGATGGCTACTTTGGAGGTTCTGATGGTCAAGCAGAAGATATTGTTTCAGAATCAGGATACGAACCCTGGTTTTCATCACTATGGGAACCACCAAGTGGAGAAATTGAAAGTTTAATTTTTGCTCTTCAAGCAGCCATTGGAGCTATAATCATAGGTTACTTTTTTGGTTATTGGAGAGGACAGTCCAAAAGGGATAAATAAACAATATCCCTTTTTTAATTTTATTCTTATAAATTAAATAACTTAACATAATAAAGAAAGGAAATTATAATGAAATTTGACATGGATTTTATTGCGCATAATAATAATTTATCTTTAATGAATCCCTATTATAAATTAATAATAGCTATTTTAATCATGTTATTTAGTTTAATAGTTAATAATTTAATAATTGATATTATAGTATTTATTTTAATGGGAATCTTAATAACTTTAGTTGCGAAAATATCTTTTAAATCATATCTTAAATTTATTACAATTCCATTTATTTTTTCAGCTATTACCTGTTTATATTTAATATTTTTTACAGGAACAGGTGAAATAATTTTTAATACACATTTTTTTGGAATTGTAGTTACGGATAAATCATTAAATTTAGGTATAAATACTTTTTGTCGTGTTTTTGCGTGTTTTTCTTGTTTAGGATTTTTAGCATTAACAACACCTATAGCCGAAATTTTGCATTGTCTTAGAAGTTGTAAAGTTCCAAAAATTTTTATTGAAATATCTTTATTAATGTATAATACAATTTTTATATTTTTAGATCAATTAGATAGAATGAGAAATGCTCAAGAAACTAGATTAGGTTATTTTGGAACTAAATCAGCTTATCATTCTTTAGCTTCTCTTTTCACAAATTTATTTGTAAAATCATTAGATAAAAGTGAAAAATTACAATGTGCGTTAGATTCTAGATGTTATGATGGGGAAATTCCAATTTATAAACCTTCTAAGGTGAAAAAAGATGCTTAAAGCAGAAAACATATTTTATTCATATGATGATGGAACAAAGGCATTAAAAGGAATTGATTTTCAAATATCCCAAGGCGAAATTGTTGCTCTTGTCGGGAAAAATGGAGCGGGTAAATCAACACTTTTTCTTAATTTTAATGGTATTTTAAGACCAGATGAAGGAAATATTTTTGTTGATGGGGATATGTTAAAATATGATAAAAAATCTTTAATTAAATGTAGGCAAAAATTAGGTATTGTTTTTCAAAATCCTGATGATCAAATATTCGCCCCAACTGTGGAGGAAGATGTGGCATTTGGTCCATTAAATCTTAAATTATCTCAAGATGAAACTCAAAAAAGGGTTAGTGAAGCTCTTAAACGTGTGGGAATGTCTGGTTTTGAAAAAAAAGCACCTCATAATTTAAGCGGAGGTCAGAAAAAAAGAGTTGCAATTGCCGGAATATTAGCAATGAAACCTGAAATAATGATTTTAGATGAGCCTACGTCAGGTTTAGACCCTGTAGGAGTTAGAAAAATCATAAAACTTTTAAAAGAATTGAATAATGAAGGAATGACAATATTAATCTCAACTCATGATGTAGATTTAGTAGTTGAATACGCAGATAAAGTTTATGTAATCGTAGATGGTGAAATTATTGGTAAAGGAACACCAAATGAAATATTTAATAATATGGAAATTATTAAAAAAGCTAATTTAAGACTACCTTTAATCGCCGAATTATTTAAAAAATTAGAAGAAAATGGTAAAATCACAGGTTTAAATAATAATTATCCTTTAACTGTAAAAGAAGGTTATGAAAAAATTACCGAAATTTTAAAATAACATTATATATAATATATATCTATTATATATAATTGGTGAATATTCATGAGAATTGGTATTTGTGATACTACATTCGCCTCTTTTGACATGGCTTCAGCAGCTATTGATGAACTTAAAAAGAATGCTTTTGACTTAAAAATCATAAGAAAAACAGTTCCAGGTGTTAAAGATTTACCTGTAACTGCAAAAATTTTAATTGAAGAAGAAAACTGTGATATTGTAATGGCTTTTGGAATGCCAGGACCAATGGAGAAAGATAAAATTTGTGCCAATCAAGCCTCAACAGGATTAATTAATGCACAACTTATGACAAACACACATATTTTAGAAGTTTTTGTTCATGAAGATGAAGAAGAAGATCCTCATGAACTTGCAAAGCTTGCTGAAAATAGAGCTCGTGAACATGCGCAAAATCTAGTCAAAATGATGTTTACAAGGAAAGGTCTTAGAAAAGAAGCAGGTATGGGTAAAAGAGAAGGAAAAGAAGATGTTGGGCCATTATAAGAATTTTTTGGTATATTATGGTAGAAAAAGAATTTGTAATGAGTAAAAAAGACAAAGAACAAACATTCATGGTCATTCCAGCATATAATGAAGAAAACCGTGTTCAACCAGTTATTGAAAACATAGCTAAGTTAGGATACAAAATGATAATTGTAAATGACGGTTCTTCAGATAACACATTAAAAAAACTAAAACAATCACAGGAAAAATATCCAGATAACATTTTTATTTTAAATCATATTATAAACCGTGGAATGGGAGCAGCCATAAGAACAGGCATGGATGCTGCATTAAAACACAAACCAAAATACATTGTCAATCTTGATGCTGACGGACAACATGATATAGCAGACATCAATAAAGTATGTGAACCATTAGTTAAAGGTAGAGCAGAAGCCGTAATTGGAGTAAGACCCTTTAAAGACATGCCCCGATCTAAAAACTTCGCCAATTCTATAATGAATCTTTTAACTAAAATTTTTTATAGAGTCGATGTAAGCGATTCACAAACAGGTTTTAGAGCCATTACTTATGATGCTTTAAAAAAAATCGATGTTGATGTAGAAGGCTACATTATAGCTTCAGAATTTTTAAGACAATTTAATGAAAACAATATTAAATTAGAAGAAGTAACTATTACAACAATTTATACCCCAGAGACCCAATCTAAAGGAACTAATGCAAAGGTAGGAATTAAAATAATGTTTAGGATGATAAAGCAAATATTATTTGAATGAGTGATTTGATGTTAATATACCCTATTGTTTTTTCATTTATAGCACTAATAGCTATTATCTATTTATATCAAAAAGTATCGCAAAATAAATCATCATTATATTATGTTTTATGGATAGTATTATGGTTTTTAATCATTATATTTGCTTTTGTCCCAGAATTAAGTAATCCTTTAGCTAAATTATTTGGTATTGCAAGAGGATTAGACTTTTTAGTTATAGTAGCTATTATTTTCATATTTTATTTAATTTTTAAATTATATATAAAAATGGATAAAATCCAACAAGATATGACTGCTATTGTGCGTGAAATAGCTCTTAAAAATGAAATTAAATATGATAAAAATAATAAAAAAGAATAATACTTTTTTTTTAAATCAAAAAAATAATTATATTATTAATATAATTTTAATATAAAAAAACCAAAATAATTTATTATAAATAAAATATTATATTTTATTATGATGTTGTATTTTAGAGGTTGTACTGCAAGAGAAAAAGAAACAAGTATAGTTGATGCCACTAAAAAATTATTAAAGAGATTTAATATTGATTATTATACATTAGATGATGAAAATTGTTGTGGTTCTGTTTTACTTAGAACAGGATTTGAAAAAGAAGCGAAAAAACAAATTAAAAAAAATTCTAAAATTTTTAAAGGTCAAAAAATTCTTACATCATGTGCTGGTTGTTATAAAACTTTAAGTGAGGATTATAATAATTTAGATGTTATTCATATTTCTATGGTTTTAGATAAAATACTTAAAAATTATAAGTTTAAAAAAAAATTAAATGTTACTTATCATGATCCGTGTCATTTATCTCGTCATTGTGGGGTAACTGAGGAACCTAGAAATGTTATTAATTTATTTGCTAATTTAGTTGAAATGGAAGATATTAAAGATAATAGTTTATGTTGTGGTGCTGGAGGGGGTGTTAAATCAGCTTATCCTCAAATAGCAAATCAACTTTCTAAAGATAGAGTAAATCAAGCTTTAAAAACTAATGCTGAGTCTTTAATCACTACTTGTCCTTTTTGTAAATTAAATCTCAAAAATAAAGATATGGAAGTTTTAGATTTAACAGAATTTGTATTGAGGTGTATAGATGAATGAAGAAGAACTAGAAACAATGAGAAAATCATTCAACACAGTTAAAAGAAGATCATCTAAGATTAATAAATCAAAAATTATTGAGCTTGAAAAAAAAGTTAAATCTATTAAAAAAAATTCTATTGAAAATTTACAAAATTTAAAAGAAATAGCTATTAATACATTAGAAAAAAATGATATTGAAGTTATTGAAGCGTCTAATGCTTTAGAAGCTTGTGAGATTATTTTAAATTTGATTAATGAATATAATTGTAATTGTGTAGCTAAATCAAAATCTAATACTTTAGGAGAGATTAATCTTAAGGAATTTTTAAAGAATAATAATATTAATGTTATTGAAACGGATTTGGGAGATAGAATATTACAACTTAAAAAAACTGATAATAATCCTGTTCATCCTACAGGGCCTGCTTCTCATTTAAATATTTCAAATATTTCAGATATTGTAAATAATTCTCTTAATTGTAATGTGGGTGATGTTGCTTTTGAAATAATGGAAGTTGTTAAAAATGATGTTTTGGAAAAAATACATGATTGTAATGTTGGTATTAGTGGTGCTAATGTAATATCTGCTGAAGAGGGTGCTATTGTTTTAGTTCATAATGAGGGTAATATTTCACTTATAGCATCAAAAGATTTACATATTATTGTGGCTGGAATTGATAAAATTGTTGATTGTTTAGAAGATGCAATTTCAATAGCTAAACTTGAGACTATTTATGCTACAGGAAATTATCTTACATCTTATATTAATATAATTTCGGGACCATCAAAAACTGCTGATATTGAAAAAAAACTTCTTAAAAATATGTATGGGGCAGAACGTGTTGTTTTGATACTTTTAGATAATGGGAGAAGTAGAATAGATAATGAAACGCTTTTATGTATTGGTTGTGGTAACTGTTTAATTCATTGTCCTGTTTATAATGCTATTGGAAATAAATTTGGATTTAATAATTATTTAGGAGGAAGAGGAATTGCTTTGAGTAAATTCATAGAAGATGATAAGATTTGCTTTGATTCAGGTCTTTATATATGTACTCTTTGTGGATTATGTACTGTTAATTGTCCTGTTTCAATACCAACAAATGAAATAATTGAAATGCTTAGAAGGGATTCTACTAATAAAGGTTTTTATCCTAAGGTTCATGAAAAAATTAAAAATAATATTAAAAATCATAGTTCTCCATATTAATATATGTATTATATTAATTTTTAAAACTTTATAAGTAAAGAAAAACTAATACATAATATTATAAATTATATAAAATGATTCTAGTTTGGAGGAAATACATGCTTCTATTAATAAGTCCTATAAATACTGAAGAAGCTCTTGAATCCATTAAAGGAGGAGCAGATATTGTTGATGTTAAAAATCCTAAAGAAGGTTCTTTAGGTGCTAATTTTCCATGGGTTATAAAAGAAATTAGAAAATTAACTCCTAAGGATAAATTAGTAAGTGCTACTTTAGGAGATATACCATATAAACCAGGAACTGTTTCTCTTGCAGCTATGGGTGCACAAGCATCTGGTGCTGATTATATTAAAGTTGGGTTATATGGTACAAAAGATCATGATGAAGCAGTTGAAGTAATGGAAAATGTAGTAAAAACTGTTAAAGATGTTAATTCAGATATTATTGTAGTAGCTGCAGGTTATGCGGATGCCCATAGAGTGGGTGCAGTTGATCCTTTGGAAATTCCGAAGGTTGCTAGAGACTCCGGATCCGATTTAGCAATGTTAGATACTGCTGTTAAAGATGGGAAAACTTTATTTGATTATTTAAATATTGAAAAATTAGAAGAATTTGTTAATGAGGCCCATGGATATGGTATTAAAACAGCACTAGCAGGTTCTGTTAAAAAAGATCAATTAAAGCCATTATATGATATTGGTTGTGATGTTGTTGGAATTAGAGGGGCTGCATGTATAGGTGGAGATAGAAACACAGGCCATATTCATCATAAAGCAGTAGCAGAATTAAAAGATTTATTCAAGTCATTTGAAAATAATTAATAAAAAGGGATGTGTTTTTCAATGTTTTCAAAGAAAGTACAAGAAGCAGAACTTGCTTATACCTTTGATGATTTTCTACTTACTCCAAATGCAAGTTATATTGAAGCTAAAGATGTTAATACTAAAATTGAACTTGGTAAGGGAATTAAACTAAATATACCCGTATTAAGTGCCGCTATGGATACTGTAACAGAATCTGATTTAGCAATTGCAATGGCTCAACAAGGAGGAATAGGAGTTCTTCACAGAAATATGACTCTTGAAACACAAGTAGAAGAAGTAAAAAAAGTTAAAAATGCAGAAGAGCTAACAATACGAGATGTTGTAACAATCACACC
>CANQZY010000066.1 GCA_947628455.1 uncultured Methanobrevibacter sp. | reverse complement strand
GAGCTGAAATAATAACATTATCACCTTTTCTAACATTAAATGGTGTTTTTCCACTAGCAATTCTTGGAAGTAATGCATCAGGCTCACCTTGATGACCTGTTGTGACAAGCAAATATTTTTCACGATTATCATTAGCCTTCATAAGAGCTTTATTAACCGCCTTCGAACTTCCATATATACTAGCATTTTCAGGTAATTTTAAAATTCCCTGACTTTCAGCAATACCGCAAAATCTCTCCATCGATCTTCCTAAAAACAAAATTTCACGATTTCCTTTCCTAGCAATATCCGCAATTGTTTGAATTCTCTCAATATGAGAAGAAAAAGTTGTAACAATCATCCCCGCTTTCTCATAAAGAGGTCCTCTCATCAAATCCTCTAAAATATTACGAGCTACTCTCTCAGAGTAAGTTTTCACCTCTTTAGTATTTTTAACATTAGTACTTTCAACAATAAGTGTTAAAACACCTTCTCTTCCAAGTTCTTTTAATCTTTTATAATCAGTTGCAGGAGACACTTTTTGATGATTATCAAATTTAAAATCAAGCGCATAAACTATAGCCCCTTCAGGAGTATGCAAAACTGGAAAAACAGCCTGTGGAATACTATGTGTTGCTTGTACAAACTCTAATGTAACATCATTAGATAATTTAAACCTATCCCCCGGATTTAATGATTTAATAGGATTATTAACCTTAAATTTACGTTCACCATTAATCTGTTTTTGAATTAAAGCTGCAGTATAAGGAGTTCCAATTAAAGGAGCATCATACCTATGTGCAAGTTTTGCAACAGCACCAATATCATCTAAATGCCCATGAGAAAAAACAATTCCTTTAACTTTACCCTCAACATTCTTCATTAATGTATCATCCGGAATCACACCTCTCTCAATTAAATCAAGACTATGCATCCTATCAATATCTGTATCTTCATGAATATTTATCCTATCAAGGTGAATTCCCATATCAAAAATAACAACATCCTCACCTATCTTAACTGCAGTCATGTTTCTTCCGACTTCTTCATATCCACCAATGGCTATTACTTCAATAGTCATTATTTTCCTCTCCTTGAATATTTTATTGTATTAAAACCTCTATCATTTAACCATTCTTTTGTTTGACCTTTAATAATTAAATTAGATTTCTTAAGTTCCTCAATATTACTAGCACCCACTAAAAACATCGCTATCCTTAAAGACTCTTCAAATTTATCAATATATTCAATTATCTGCTCTGATGTTATCGAATGTTTTAAAAATGGAAGCGCCATTCCAACTGCATCAGCACCTAATGCAATAGCCTTCGCTGCTTCAAGACCATTTCTAATCCCACCAGATGAAATAACAGGAACATCAACAGAAGATATAACCTCAACTGTACTAACAGCCGTTGGAATACCCCAATCCCAAAATATTTCACCATAAAATTTCTCATCAGATCTATAAGTTTCAACAGCAGCCCAACTAGTGCCACCCGCACCCCCTACATCAATATAATCAAATCCAGCATCAACTAACTGAACAGCACATTCACCAGATATCCCACAACCTGTTTCCTTCACCATAACAGGAATATCAACCGAACCAACTACCTCTTCAATCGATTTTAAATAACCCCGAGCATCCAAATCACCTTCAGGTTGTATTGACTCCTGAAGAGAATTTAAATGAATAGCTAAAATATCCGCATCCAACATATCAACAGCATCTCCAGCTAAATTAAGCTGAGGAACACCAATATTACCCACCAAAAGACAATCAGGCGCATTTTCCTTTACAATATTATAAGTATCCACAAGCTCAGGATACTCTATACCTGCCCTTTGACTTCCCACACCTAAAGCAATATTTTTCTCTTGAGCAGATATAGCTAATTTTTCATTAATACTTTTAGCATACCTATGACCCCCAGTAATAGCCGTAATAAACAAAGGAATATCCAATTTTTTACCAAAAGTTGATACTGACATATCAATCATACTTTTATCAATTTCAGGCAAAGCTTTATGTATCAATTCAATATCTTCAAAACCTGTGGTTTTATCCTTAAACTCAACATCATAATTTTCACAAATTAGCAGATGCTCTAATTTCCTATCAGCAATCATATTTCATTCAACTCTTCTTTTGAAATGATTGTTCCAGTAACCTTTTCTTGCTTTAAAGCTTTATAAACATTATTTTCAATATTAGCATTAACAATAATAGAATTAATACCAAAATCAGCCAGATACAATAATTCTCTAATCTTACCTACCATTCCCCCTGTCACATCCACATTAATATTATCCTCAAATACATCAAGATCATCAAGACTTGAAAATCTTTCATATAAATAAGCATTTTCATAAACTTTCGGATTTTTATTATAAACCCCATCAACATCAGTGCCTAAAATAACTTCATCAGCATTTAAATTAATAGCAAGATACTGTATAATTTGATCTCCTGAAATAACAGCCATTTCTAACTCATCATCTAAAACAACATCCCCATAAATAATAGGAACATAACCCCTTTCAAGATACTGTTTAAATTTATCAAGATTAGCTTGAGAAATCCTCTTATTAGAAGCAGTGAAAATTGTAGAGGCTGGAACAGCAATAACAGGAATACCCTCATTTATAAGTTCTTCACAAACCAAAAAATTTAATTTTTTAACTTCATTCTCAATTCTAACAAAACCAATCTGTTTATATAAATACTCACTGTCCTTAAAAGATTCACCAATTTCATATTCTTTAGCCAGAGGATGTCCAAATGAACCCACACCATGAACAATAACTAAATCTTCATCATTATTATCTAAAAATCTACTAATTTCACATGACAATCTACTTAAATTACTTTCATTAATTTCAGCACGGGAAGAATTCTTATTAGTTAAAACACTTCCCCCCAACTTTAAAACTATCATTTTATTTTTATCCTCTATTCTAATAATAAACTCTTGATGAAACACCTTTACGAGTAAATTTCAATTTTAAAATATTATCAAATTTCGAAATTGCTTTAGCTACACTCTCCAATTTCCCAGGACAAAGAGCTATAATACTACCCCCACCACCAGCTCCCGTAATCTTAGAACCAATAGCCCCATGCTCTCGAGCAGTATAAACCATCCTAGATAATTCAAATGTATTAACACCCAAAACATCTAAAAAACCTTGATTCATATTCATAAGTTTTCCCACTCTTTGATAATCTTTCTTAAAAATAGCCTGCTTAGCATAATTAGTTAACTGCCCCATTGAACTTATTACAGAATTAATAATTTTAGGATATTTACTTTTTAAAGACTTCACATATCTAACCATCTTACCCGTATTACCATGCTTATTTGTAAACCCTACAATAAAAGGAGCGTTAAAATTAACTTTAAAATGTTCTATCTTCTTATTCTTAGATAAATAAATCAAACCCCCATAAGTCGACACAAGAGTATCCAATGGACTAGCTATACCCTGTACAGATTGCTCTATCATATGAGAATCATGAGCCAACGACTTTTTATTAAATCTAATATTATGATACCTATACAAAGCAGCCAACGTAGCCACAGTAACAGCAGCAGAAGAACCCAAACCCGAACCAATAGGAATATTAGACGACAAAACTATCTCAATAGGAGAATGATTATGAACTTTATTCAAAGCTTCCAATATATACCTAATAATCCCAGGTTTCCCCTTCTTTAAAACATATTTTTTATTCGCAGTATCTAACTCTGCTTCAAAATTTAAATCATATGATCTTAAAATTGACTTTTTATTCCATGAAGGTTTAATCTTAACAACAGCCCTCTTATTAACCGCACCCACAATTGCAGGTTCACCATATACAACTGAATGCTCACCAAATAATATTGTTTTTGCTGGAGCAGAAGCTACAGCTTGCATTTTTTACCTCCATAGCTATATTACATATTTCATTTAAACATTGCTGAAGCATATCCAACAACCTGCAAATAATCTTGTGTAACATCACCACTAGTACCATAAGATAATATTTCACAAGAATCTTTTCCACTTAATTTAGAAACAAGAATTGTAGTCATCACAGGCCCATACCCACACATTGTTATATTATACTGAATAACCTCTTCCAATAACTTAAATTCATCCATATCCTCTATATCATCCAAAACAAATTTATCAACTTTATTTGCTCTTTTCTGATCATTAAAATGAGATAAATCAGTACTTGCAATCACACAATAAGACTTATTAATTTTTTTACCTGCACTTACAATAGCCTCTGCAAGATCACTTACCACAGATAATGTTTGACAACCCATCACAATAGGAACTATCTTAAAATTACTAGAAAAATATTGTAAAAAAGGAAGCTGAACCTCTATACTATGCTCATTACTATGAGCCACAAAATCTGCACTCGCATAATCTGAAAAAGAAATAATCTTATTTGCAAACTCCTCATCAACTTCCACATTTCCTAATGGAGTTTCCCATTCACCTTTATTGAAAACCGATACTTCACTACCCAAACCCGTATGATTCGGCGATAAAATAATAAAAACATCAGGTATACCATTTTCAGCAATTTTCGCATAACCAAATGACGCTATAGAACCTGAATATATATAACCCGCATGCGGAACCATAACATTTATCGGATAAGAATCTCCCTCAAAATCATCAGCCTCAGGAATAATACCCACACCAAAACTAGAAAGAAAACAATCTTCAATAGACTTCACAACATCTTTTCTATTATCTGGATAAAACGCCCCAGCTACAACAGGTTTTCTTAACATTACAATCAAACTAAAATTTTAATTCAAAATCAGTTGCATCAACATCTAATTCTTCATCCTCACCAATAACAGATCTTTCCCTTAAAATCTGCCTTGCAAGCAACCAATAAACTAAAGCAATAGCTTTTCTACCTTTATTATTCACAGGAATAGCAATATCAACAAAACTTAATAAATTCTCAGTATCACATAAAGCAATAACCGGAATACCATTCTGTTTAGACTCAAGAATAGCTTGAGCATCAGATCTTGGATCAGTTACAATAACAATTTTAGGTTCAATAAACTTACTATAAGTCGGATTAGTTAAAGTCCCCGGAATAAATCTACCAGGAATAGTCTTCGCACCTGTAATCTCTCCAAACTTCTTAATAGGAGCTTGACCATATTGCCGTGTAGCCACTACCAAAATATCATCAGGATCATATTTAGCTAAAAGCTTAGCAATCTGCCTAATTCTTTCATCAGTTTTTTGAATATCTAAAACATACAATCCATCAGACCTTACTCTAAATATATATTTTTCCATATCACTTGTTTTTTGTTGAGTTCCTATATGCAAACCTGCTGCTAAATAATTATCTAAATCAATTAAAAGTTCTGACATTTATTTCACCATTTTTATTTTATTACACACAATATAAAATTTAATCATCATCTTCTACATTAACACATTCATTAGGACAAACATCCATACAAACTTCACATAAACTACAATCTTCAGGATCTTGAATTACAATCTTATCTCCTTCAAGAACCAAAACTTCCATGGGACAGACATCACTACACTCTGCACAATCTATCCCTTCACATTTATCATAATCAATTGTAACAATAGCCATTTTAATCTCCCATTATCTTAATTTAAAAAATTCCCCATTTGAGGATTAGAAAGTTCTTCTTCAATACGAATCAACTCATTTAATTTAGCTATTCTCTCCCCACCAATAGCGCCTGTTTTAATCATTGGAGAACCAAGACCAACAGCTAAATGAGCAACAGTAGAATCAGTAGTTTCACCAGACCTATGAGAAACAACAGGAACAACATTATTTTCTTTAGCTAACTTAACAGTAGCATAAGTTTCTGACAGAGAACCTATTTGATTAGGCTTAATAATAATTGCATTAGCAGCATTCATTTCAATACCTTTAGCTAACAACTCCTTATTTGTTACAAATAAGTCATCCCCACAAATCAAACACTTATCTCCAACTTTAGCCGTCAATTGAGCAAATCCTTCAAAATCAGACTCATCACAAGGATCCTCAACATAAAACATATTATAAGTATCAATAATATCTTTCACATAATCTACCTGCTCAGCAGTATCCCTTTCAATACCATCTTGAGAATAAACATATTTTTGTTTATCATTATCCCAAAATTCAGAAGAAGCCAAATCTAAAGCAGGCCTAATTTCAACACCCAACTCATCACTCACTTCTTCACATGCTTGACATTGAATTTCTAATGCAATATCATTATTAATATTTGGAATCCATCCACCTTCATCACCTTTTCCACCTGTGAAACTAGAATCTTTATCTTGTATTAATTCCTTTAACCTTTTATGAACACTTGCATTTGCAAATACACCTTCAACAATACTAGTTGCTCCAACTGGAACAACTAAAAATTCTTGAATATCAGGTGCATTAATTCCAGCATGTGCTCCTCCATTCATCATATTACCCAGAGGATAAGGTAATGAATGCACTAAATTCCCACCAACATATTTAACAGCCGCCATCGAAACAGCCACAGTAGTATTTCCGCCAATCGCAGATAAATTATCAGTTCCATCAACTTCTCTTAAAACCTCATCAATAGTGAAAATATCCTCAGCATCCATCCCAATAAGTTCTGACGCTATAACCTCTTCAACCTCACTAATAATTAAATCTACTCCACCTTCAGGAAAAGATACAACTTCCCTAGAACCAGTACTCGCTCCACTTGGTGCAGAAGCTCTACCAAAACCTCCCCAAGTAATCACATCTACCTCAACAGTCGGATTTCCTCTACTATCCAAAATTTTACGAACCCGAACATCTTCAATTATACTATTCAAAAAAAAACACCTCAGTGACAATTAATTTATTACCATAATAATCTATATTTTGTTAAAAATTAGTAGTTCTCTTTATAGACTTAATATGATATTTTTTATTTTTTAATAAAATGAATAAGGAATAAAAACTTATTCATCTTTAATAACATCTAATGGCAAAACATCCGCTTTGAATTCCTCATAAGCAATTTCAATAGGATCTAAAGAATCCAATTTCTTAGTATCAACTAAAGGTTTAGCCCCCATAGAAATTTGAATTGCTCTAGCACCAAGAAGTCTAGTTTTCTCAAAC
>CANQZY010000065.1 GCA_947628455.1 uncultured Methanobrevibacter sp. | reverse complement strand
CCCGGATTTGGTAATTGAGCTATTATATTTTTTATTTTTCCAAAATAATAATATAAAACCATTGAATTAAAATAATATCCTATAATTAACATAAAAAAAATAAGAGTCATATAATATTTTTCTAGAGGACTGTTATTTTATTGGATTGTGTTGTTGTATCCTCGTTGTATCCCATAAAAAGAAGTAGTAATAATATAAATTATCTGCTTTTAAGATTTTATAATAAAATTATTAATATAAATTAATTAATAGTTAAATGATAATATTTTTTTAGTAATTTGTATTGGGTTTTAATAAGGGTTTTTTTAAGTTGTTAAATAATGGAGTATTTTAACATCATAAAGTTAATCAAATTTAGTAGTATGATATTGATTGGTTATTTTTAATTAATTTATACATTTTATAAATTATTTTGATTTTTAGAGAAAAAAGATTATTTTTTTTTGATCTGAATGATGTGGGATATGCTATTTTAGAATTAATGATTAGATGGATGAAATTTTATTATGAAGGGTAATAATATGATGATTAATAGTATAATTGATGAGGATACATTGCAGATAATTAATGAAAATAATGGACTACATGAATTATATGATAAGACTATAATGGTTACTGGAGCTTCAGGTATGATTGGAAGTTATATTGTATATACTTTGATAAAATTAAATGAAGAGTATAATGCGAATATTAAGATAGTTCCTTTAATTAGAGATTTGTGTAAGTTGCATGAAGAAGTTATATCCAAAGAATATGTTTATCCTATTATTCAAGATGTGAGTGATGAAATTAAATGTTGTTATCATGTTGATTATGTTATTCATTGTGCAGGGCCTTCAAGTCCTAAAATAATAAAAGAAAATCCTGTAGAAACAAATTTTGCAAATACTTTGGGTACTGCAAATACTCTTCTTTTTGCTAAAAAAAATAATTGTGAAGGATATTTGTTTATTTCATCGAGAGAAATATATGGTGATCCGATAAATAATGAAAAATATTTTACTGAGGAGGATTTGGGTTATGTTAATCATTTAATTCCTAGGAATAGTTATGCTGAAGGTAAAAAAGCAGGTGAAAATATGTGTATAGATTTTAAACGAGAATATGGGTTAAATACAAAGATTGTTCGTCTAACACATACATATGGTCCTAGTATGAGTATTGATGATGGTAAAGTTCAAGCTGATTTTTTAAAAAATATTATTAATAAGGAAGATATTATTTTAAAAAGTGATGGTTCCTCTATTAGGATATATCTATATATTAGTGATGCTATAAGTGCAATATTTAAAATTTTATTAAAAAGTAAAGATATGGTTTATAATGTTTCAGATGAAAGAAATGAAGTTTCAATTAGAGAATTAGCTGAAACAATAATTAATATTTATCCTGCAGAATTATTAAATTTAAAATTTCAAATTGATGATAGGCAATTAAATGATGATATGGAATATGCTCCCTTTAAATCAGGTGTTTTATCTTCTAAAAAGTTAAAAAATGAATTTGATTGGAATGCTAAATATTCTGTTAAAGAAGGATTTAAAAGAACAATTGATTTTTTTAAAGAAGAGATGTTTTAAGATATAATTTTATTTGATAAATTGATATAAAAAATGTTATTTTTTTGTTATGAAAAATTTATTATTATTATTTTTTATTTTGTAATTTGATTTATTTTTAAGTTTGCCCCCCCCCCCGATGTTGAAAAATGTGTATGATTAAATATAAATAATTGTTAGAAGAATGGGGTGATTTTACGGTGATAATTTAAATAATAGTTAATTATATAATTATTAATTATAATTGTGATAATTATGAATTATTGTATTATTTTATCTGCAGGAACGGGATCACGTGTGAAAAATCTTAGTATTCCAAAACAGTTTTATAAAATTAATGGAATTCCAATTGTTATATATACTATAAAAAAATTTGTTGATATTAATTTGTTTGATGAGATATATATTACAATTGATATTAAATATAAAGAATATATGGAATATTTTTTAAAAGAATATATTGATCCTTGTGAGAATATTAGATTAGTATCTGGTGGGAAAGAACGTATTGATTCTATATATAATGCTATAAAAGTTATTGAAAGAAATAATATAAATGAAGATGATATACTTCTTGTTCAAGATGGTGTTAGGCCATTTGTTACAGAGCAGATAATTCATGATAATTTAGAATGTGCGAATAGATTTGGGGCTTGTGTTACTATATCACCAGTTGATGATACGATAATTCAATCTTATGATGGGAAATATGTAGATAATATTCCTATTAGAAGCACATTATTTAAAGGACAATCTCCGGATACTTTTAATTTGAAGAAATTTATTAAAATGATTAATAATTTAACTGAGAATCAGAAAAAAAGAATTACGGGAACTTCAGATATATGTACTTTTTATAATATGCCTATTCGAATGGTTAAAGGAAATAATTTAAATTTTAAAATAACAACAGATGAAGATTTAAAAATTGCTGAATTATTGTTAAATAATATGGAATTTTAAATTTAATAGTTTTTTAGTTTTATATTTTTTAAATAAATGAATGAATGTAATTGTTCTTCCAGTTGATGATTTTATTTTGAAGTGATATTTTTTTGTAATATTATTAATATGATAGTGAAAGATTAAAAAAAAAGAGAGAAGAGGGAAAGGGGAAAAGGGATTGATAAAAAAAATTAAAAGATATTATAAAAAATATTTGATAAATTTTTTTTATTAATTTTTTTTTATATATTTTAATTTTTATAGAGGAGATATTAAATTGTCTTTTTATATTTTTTAGTTAAATAATAAATAATATTAATGTATAATGACAAAGATTGAATTTATAAATCAATTAGAAGGGATTTTATAATATGTCCAGACCAGTTGTTGCTATTACACGACCTTATGATAGGGCGCAAGATGCTTGTGATATTGTTAGAAGGTTAGGAGGAGAGTGTGTATTAGCTCCTACTTTAGATTTAGAACCTGTTAATACAGAATCTTTAAAAGAGTTAGTGAGTAGAAAAGATGATATTGATTGGCTTGTTTTTACATCTCCAACTACTATTGTTTCTTTAAATGAGTTTTATCCTGATTTTATAAGGAATATTTCATGTAAAGTGGCTGTTATTGGGAATAAAACTGCTCAAATGGCTGAGAAGTATGGTGTTAATGTGGATTTGGTGCCTGAAAAGTATATTGCTGAAGGATTGGTTGAAGAGTTTAGGAAGAATAATGTTTCAAATCAGGTTATAGGTGTTCCTAGGACTTTGTCTGCGAGATCAACTTTGATTGAAGGGTTGGAAAAATTAGGAAATGAGGTGATATTGGCTGAAGCTTATAGATCTCTTTTTCCTAGGGATAAAATTAAAGTTGAATATTTGATTGATCAGATAAAAAATAATGAGATTGATGCTATAACTTTCACTAGTCCTTTGACTGTTGAGAATTTTTTTAGTATAGTTGTAGATAAAGAACTAGATCTTATAGCTAAAATATTATCTGAAGATATAATTACTGTGGCTATTGGGCCGATAACTGGTGAAATTCTTGAGAAGTATGATGTTAATTTCATATATCCTGATATTTATACTGTCCAGAGTATGATGGAGTTGTTATTTAAGGTATATGGGGAGAAAGGTAATGAGTGATAAAATAAGTATTATTTTACCTATTTTTAATGTAGAATCTCATTTGAAAAGTGGAATTGATTCATTGTTAAATCAGAGTATTGGTATGGATAATCTTGAAATTATAATGGTTGATGATGCATCAACTGATGGTAGTGGTGAGATTATTGATGAATATAGTGAAAAATATGATTGTTGTATAGCCATACATCTTGATAAAAATACAGGATCAGCTAACGGGCCTCGAAATCGAGGTATTGAAGAATCTACAGGAGATTATATAATGTTTCTTGATCCTGATGATAGATACACTGCTGATTGTTGTAAAACACTTTATAATCATATTAAAGAAAATAATGTTGATGTTGTATTCGGACGTTTTAGAAGAATATTTCCCAATCATATAGTGCAAAAATCATATTCTCCTTATTTGGACGATTTAAAAAAAAAATATCCTGGCGAAACATTTAGAGAAGATAATCCTTTAAATGTATCTGATAAAACTTGGAATAGAATATTTAAAAAAATAGTATACGGAAAAAACAACAAAGGAATATATCCTAGAGATAAACCACTAGATATTATTAAAGTAGATAACATCAAACAAGAACCTGATCTTTTAAAAATGCCGCCATCTATATGGACAAAGATATATAAACGAAAATTAATTACAAAAAATGATATTCGTTTTCCTCCATATATATGTGGAGAAGATCTGGCATTTAATATTGAAACACTTCTAAAAGCAAATGGAATAATGTTTTTAAATAATTTTATTTGCTATGATTATTATATTCGTGATTTTAATAATGATAAATCCATTTCTAACAATATAAACATAGAATTATTAAAAGACACGATGAATGCTTATATATATTGTCATGAAATAACTAAAAATTACTCCAAAACGATTCAAAATATCTCCATCAACCCTCATTTAATGTATTGGATAAATACTTGTAAAAATGCGAATTTCACCATGAAAGAAACACAAGAACTATTAAAAAAAGTTAACAAACTTCAAAAAATACATAACAATACCCTAAAAACAAAATTATTACTATCAACCATAAAAATAATATTACAAACATCAATATATAGCCAAAAGATTAAAAAAAATTACTAATTTCTTTTTTTTATTATAATTCCGCATATGGTATTTTCATCTCACAAAATTCCATTGCTCGCATACGCACATTAGATTTGCACTTATTATATAATTTTTTATCAGTTAATATTTTATCTATTGCATTTATAAGTGATTTTGTATCATTAGGTTTAACCAATAATCCCACATCTGTGTTTATAATTTCTTTTACTCCGCCATCATTACATCCAATAACAGGCAACCCACAAGCTAAAGCTTCAATGTATACTATTCCAAATGGTTCATTAACTGATGGTAGAACAAATAAATCTGCATGAGGAAGAATTTTTTCCACATCTGATCTCAAACCCATAAAATTCACATTTTTAATATTTTCATCTTCAACTTTTTTTTCTAAATTACTTCTTTCTTTTCCATCACCCACAATTATTAAATCAAAATCTGTTTTCGTATGTTTTTTAGCATCTAATAATAAATTTATGTTTTTTCTTTTATCTAATCTTGAAACACATAATACAACAGGTTTGGTTCTTTTATGTCTTTTAGAGATTTCTTTAAACTTTTCAATATCAATAGCATTAAAATGAAATGATATTTTTTCTTTAATATTTTTAATATTTGAATTACTTATTTCATCTATTATATCATTACTTACTGCTAACACATGATCTGCTTTATCTAATGTTTTTTTAACCAATATTTTTTCTAAAAGATTTCGGGAGTTGTTTAAAAAACCAGAAACATGAACAGTGACATATGTAGGAATATTATATTTATTGCCAATTTCAACAGCAATCAAACCTCCATTACATATTAAATGACCATGAATAATATCAATATTTTCTTTTTTAACAATATTCTCCAGTATTTTTTTAGCATTAATTATATAACCTAATTTTTTCCAAAAAGGAACATTACTTGTTTCAACCTCAACAATAGAAACACCATCAATCTCTTTAACACCTTTATCATAAGCAGGCACAATTAAAAAAACATCATGACCTTCTTTAACAAGTGTTTTAGATAAAATATAGGTATGCATTTCTGTTCCACCAATATGTGGTGGAAATCTACTCACCATCGCTATCTTCATAATAAACTTACCTTAATCACCCTTAATATATATACTCCTAAAAAAAAAATTTCATATACTTACATTACACTAAATTTTACCACTTACAGTCTAATATTTCATCAACGAATTATTCTATCCATTATATGGATAATAATCATCGGACATACAGTTTATTACACCATCATCCTATCTTAAACTGTATGAATTTCATTTTTCAAACTTTTAGATAAAAAATATATAAAAAATTAACATTACTATATAACCTGATATAATCTACACACAATAATAAAAAAATTTTCAAAAGAAAAATTTTTACTTTTAATTAATTAGATCTATATTTTTTGTAAATACTTCGAATGAAATTATTATTATATAATTTTTTGTAAATATTAGAGAGCAATATTGCTTTTTTAAACTTTTTCTGCATTAAAGCATTATTCAAAATGGATACTTCTTTTCTTTCATTATACATTTGAAATTGTGATTGTTGTTTTAATTTTTTTTCAAGTTCATAAACTCTTAAAATAGCATTTTCTTTTTTATTTTTATCCAAATTAGAAAAAACAAGTAATGTCTGAGAAACCATAAGAGTCAAGATAATATTTGTATTGATATTATCTATATTTTCATAATATTTACTAATGGCTAATGTGGATTCAATTATGTCATTGAATGCTTTAATATCATGTGTACTAACCAATGTGTTAGGCCTAACATTATAAATATAAACAAAGTATTCTGAAAGTATTGTAACTTTATGTGAATATCTTAATGTTTTTAAATAAAAGGGTATATCCTCATATTTTATATTTTCAATAAATTTTATATTATTATCTAAAAGAAATTTTGTTTTAAAAATTTTGGACCAACAAGAACCACCCGTATTACTAGTTAAAATATCAAAATTTTTCTGATTAGCCAATGGATCCATATTTATAATATTTTCATTTAATTGTATAGTCTCTATTAAATCTCCATTAATATTTGTATAATGACTGAAACTAATTAAATCTGAATCGTATTTTTGGATTGAATTATACATTATTTCAAATGCATTTTCAACATAAGTGTCATCATCATCCAAAAATATTATATAATCACTGGTAACATGATTCATGCCGATATTTCGGGGTTTACTGCATGATTTTGAGTTTTCATCCATAAAAACACATTTAACATTATCATATTTTGATTGATATTCCAACATGACTTCTTTAGTAATTTTATCTGTACTAGCATCATCTACTATGATCAATTCAACATTTTCAAACCCTATAGATTGATTAACAACCGAATCAGCAGCAATCTTTAATTTTTCACCCCTATTATGGGTAGGTATAATAACGGATAATAAATAATCCTTTTTAAAAGTACACATCTTAAAGATATCTCCTTACAATATTTCCACTAAATCAATTATGTAGAAAAAAAAATCACTTATTTTCATAAATAATAATATGAATTAACTATTATTTAAATTAAATGATAAAAAAAGTTTTTAATGCTATATCAAATATTATACTCTAAAAAAATACTCATTAAACACCG
>CANQZY010000064.1 GCA_947628455.1 uncultured Methanobrevibacter sp. | reverse complement strand
GAGTAGTAGAAATTAAAGTAAAAAAAGATAAATATTATACATTAATTATTGAATTATTTGACAAAGGAAATATAATACTATTAGACGAGGATAATAATATTATCCTACCTTTAAAAAGAAAACAGTGGAGTAATAGAGATATTAGCTCTAAAAAAAAATATAAATTCCCTGAAAAAAAAGGAATTAATCCATTGACAATAAAATTTGATGAATTCAAAAAAATTATAAATAACTCAGATAAAGATATTGTACGTACTTTAGCAGGAAATGGATTTGGAAGCTTATATGCTGAAGAGATTATTTTTAGAACATCAATTGAAAAAAACACACCCACTCAAAATTTAACTGAAACTGAAATTAAAGAATTATTCAATAGTTTAAAAAGTATTTTTGAGGAAGATATTAAACCACAAATAATAAAATCTGACAAAGAAGATGTAGTTCCGCTAGATCTAATCCAATATAAAGAATCAAAAAAGAAGTATTATAATACTTTTAATGAAGCATGTGATGAATTTTATTCTAAAAAATTAAATAATAATATAGTAACTATAAAAGAGTCTTCTTGGAATAAGAAAGTAAATAAACTTGAAAAAAGATTAAAATTGCAAGAAAAAACAGTAGATGATTTTAAAAAGACAATTGAAAAATGTCAGAAAAAAGGAGAAATAATTTATTCTAATTACATTAAAATTGAAAATATAATTAATGTAATTAATAAAGCTAAATTAAAAGATTATAATTTTAAAGAAATAGGAAAAATTTTAAAAAAAGCTAAAAAAGAAGGAATGTTAGAAGCCCAAATTTATGAGAATATTGATAAAATGGGAGTATTAACTTTAGATATTGATGATGTTAAAATAAATATTGATTCTTCTATTACAGTTCCAGAAAATGCGGAAATATATTACGAAAAAGCCAAAAAATCTAAGAAAAAGGTAAAAGGTGCATTAATAGCTATTCAAAATACAAAAAAACAGTTGAAAAATATTAAAAGTGAAAAGGACAATGCTATGGAGAATATTTTAGTGCCAAAAAAACGAGTTAAAAAGAATTTGAAATGGTTTGAAAAATTAAGATGGTTTTTAAGTTCTGATAATGTTTTAGTTATTGGTGGTAGGGATTCGAATACTAATGAAAGTATTGTGAAAAAATATTTAGATAAAAAAGATATTTATTTACATGCGGATATACATGGTGCAACATCAACTTCAATAAGACTAGAAGGAGAACAATTAAATGATAATACTCTTAAAGAGGCTGCTAGTTTTACCGCTACTTATTCATCTGCTTGGGCAAAAGGTTTCTCTACACAAGATGTGTTTTGGGTCTATCCAGACCAAGTTTCTAAAACACCCGAAGCAGGAGAATTTTTACCAAAAGGATCATTTGTAATTAGAGGAAATAAAAATTATATTAGAAGTGCTAAAGTAGAAATAGCTATAGGAATTGTAGATTATGAAGGAAAAAGAGTAATGGCAGGCCCCATAGATGCATTAAAAGCACATAGCGAAGAATTCGTTGTTTTAAAACCTGGTTTTACTAAAAAAGAAGTAATAGCTAAAAAAATACTTAATAAAATAAATAAAGATAATTTACTAAACTTAGATGACATAATAAGAGTTTTACCATCTGGAAAATGTGATATTGATGAAAAATATCATCAAAGACAAAAATATAAAAATTAAAAGTAAAAATTAATCATTATATTTAAAATATTCACCAGGATTTAATATAACAACATTAATATTAGGATCAAATTGATTTACAAAATTTGCATAAATAGTAGGATCTTGTTCAATTGCAGGAAACGTATTATAATGCATTGGAATAGCTACTTTAGGACTAATCCACCCCGTTGCTAATGCTGCTTCAAAAGGACCCATTGTAAATTTATCTCCGATTGGAACCATAATAATATCAGGTTTATAAATCTCAGCTATAATTGTTTTCATATCACTAAATAAACCTGTATCTCCTGCATGAAAAATTTTAGTTCCATCTTCAAGAGTTATTAAAAAACTAGCTGGATGGCCTCCTGGAACAGAATCTTCAATAAAATCAATATCGGCAGAATGTTTAGCGTCTAACATTGTAAATTTAATACCTCTAAATATAAATGATCCTCCAATATTAACACCAATAGTATTAATACCTTGTTTAGATAAGAATAGAGATAATTCATGAATTCCGGCTATTGGTGCATTAGTAGTATTAGCTATTTCTAATGCATCACCAAAATGATCAGAATGTCCATGAGTTATAAGAACAATATCTGGATTGAATTCTTCTACAGGAATATTACATGAAGGATTATTACTTATAAAAGGATCGATCAAAATTTTAACATTTTCATTACTAATAATTTCAAAAGCTGAATGTCCTAACCATCTAATTTCCATTTTTTTTATACTCCTTCATTCATATATTTTAAAATAATATCCATATTTAAATCTTCAGCTATCTCCCAAATTTTTTCAAATGATGCTCTAATTTGAGAAATTGCTTTTCTATCATTATAAACTGCACCATATTCTATATCATCTAATGTGTTATCTGATATAATCATGGCATTAGAATCGTCTGCTATAAAGTTAATAGTATTTACATTAGGGATTGTTTTAATATGAACACCTTGTTTTAAAAGAGAGGATATTAAAATAATATAAGCAATGTCTGAAACATCGAATTCTTCAATTATTAATCTAGAGTAATTTGTAGGAATATGAGATAAAAATCTATCTGATAATCCATTTAAATTTGGAATTTCTAACATCATTTCTTTTTTAATATAAACTGAAAGCTGTTCAAATGCATTTTTAGAAGTAATAAGTTGATTGTCTGATAAAACAAAACTATCTAAAAATTTAGGGATTGGTAAAGATTCTGGATTATTAACATCAATTTTTATATCTCTTGGTTTAACAAAAGAATCTGATTCATCTGAACTAGAATTATCCTCTTTAAGGGCTTTTTCAATTTCTTCTGATTTATCTATATTATTATTTAAATAAGAGTAATCAACTTCTTCTGAAGAAGGTTCATTTCTTTTTCTAGGAGTTCTAGTAACTTTTAATGGTTTATCATAATTTGGGGTGAAATTAAGCTGATTTTCAGAATTAATTTTATTTTGAAAATTATCATTTGAAACTCGAAGAACAGGATCAGTATTAGTAAAGTAAGGATCATCTTGTGAATTATCAAAAAAATCTTCATCGTAATTATCAAATTCTTTTCTAATTATTAAAGGTCCTGTTGAATTTTTATCTTGACTAAAGTTATTCTTCCATTTCATAAAACTTTCTCTACTATCATTTTTAATAATATCTCTAACCAAATTACGAGTTTTTAAAGCAGAAATATCAACAAAATAAGAAATCATAAGTATGATGCCCATAATAGTTATAATAAATCCTAAAATTAATAAAACATCTAATAGTTTATATATAATTGTTTCATATTCTATAATTATCCCAATTATAAATAATATTAAACCAGAACTAAGTTTATAAAAATTTTTCACAATTTCACCAAATGACATATAATAAATTTAAATTAATATTAAATATTCATCGCATTATTTATAAACCTAATGTTTTTATTTGATAATTATTAAAAATAAAAGAGAACAAATAAAAAGTTATTAATAATCTGTATTATATAGATATATTTAAATAATACCATATAATACTAGAAAAATTAAAAAGAACGTATTAGATTAAGAAAGAAACAAATATAAAAAAAAGAATTATATCTTTTAATTTTTTTCAAGAAGTTTATTTAAATATTCTTTCCAAGATAAAGATTCAATATTTTTTAATTGCATTGATTTTCTATTTAAATATCTAATGTGTTGAGGACAAGCATTAATACATGCTCCACATAGATTACAGAATTCGGGATCAGTAAATGCTTTATTATCAATAATTTCAACTGCATTACAAGGACAAACATCTTTACATGCATGACATGCATCACCTTTACATTTGACCTCTTCAGTTTCAATCATTTCAATAATACCTTTAAAAGGTTTAACAATATCAATTGCATCAACAGGACAAACATTCATACACCATGTGCAATTTACACAATTATTATCTATGATATATGCTTTACCTTCAATAATAGGATCTTTAATTTCATCACTTTCTGTACATGTAGAACAAATTACTTTAATGGCCCCTTCAGGACAAATCCTTTTACAAACACCACAATAAATACATTTATCTCTATTAACACTAATTGTATTATCTAATTTAGATTGGAAATATTCATTATCATATTTTAAAAATATGGCTTGAGAAGGACACATTTCTTCACACATTCTACAATAAATACAGTTATCCTCATCAATAAAAATCTGACCCCTTACAAGATCCTTAGAATTAGGAAGATATCTTTCAAAAATAATAGCTTCTCTAGGACATGCTATATAACATCTTTTACAATATATACATTTCTCTTCATTTATTATTGAAAGTATATCCCATTTAGGATAATTACTTAATTTAGTAATTGATTCTCCATTAATAATTAAAGATAATGAATTGAATGGACAAGCTGCTGCACACAAACCACATAATACACAAGTAGCCTCATTAATTGAAACCAATTCCATATCAATAAGACCCCGAGCAATAGGAACAATTGGACCTAATCTTAAAGATTTAGAAGGACATACCTTAACACAAATTCCGCATCCTATACAATATTCATTATTATGAGTTAATATTCTAAATTCTTCTCCTTTTCTTTCAACTTTAAACATAAAAAAAAGATCCTCATGCTTTACTAATAGCTTGATTTGGACAATTTTGAATACAAAGATTACAATCATCACATTTTTCAGAAATTATCTTTACATCATTATCCTCCTCTATAAGAGCACCTTGTTCACAAATTTTAACACATAAACCATTCATAGGACAATTATCAATATGTCCACATAAATCTTGATCAATTTTTACTACCATTATAAACACCTCAAATATATTATAGATAATTAAATTAATAAATGTATTAAGATATTATTTTAAAATATCTCCTCTTTTATTAATTTCGCCTCTTCGAATTCTAGTAGAAGAAATAGGATTTCCATCTTCTGCTAAAACAAAACTAATAACAATAATATCTAAAGGAGACATGTTCTTTTTTAATCTAATATCATTAATTTTAACAGCAGTAGGTTCTGTTTCTTCACTAACAACAATTGCATCAAAATCATGATCATTAATTGTTGTACCAAAAGGATCATTTAATACAGTTATATGAAAATTAGATTTGTCTTTGAAAAAATAATGAAGATTTGACATTCTCTCTTTACATGAATCAATATTACCTTTTAAACTAGCAAAAGTATTTGAGGTAATGCCAATTTCAACTTCTTCTCCTATCTCAAATGCAGTTTTTAAAAGTTTTTTATGACCTTCATGGAATTTATCAAAAGTTCCGCCAACTGCTACTTTTTTATATTTGTTTTTCATTATTTTTTCCTAAAAATTAGATTATCTATATAGAATTTATAAAAACTAATATAAAAAAATAGTGTTAATTAAAAAAATAAAAAAAAATAGTATAGAAAAAATTAGAACGGTAAAGACCTGTAATAAGTAAATTTACCGTGATTATTATTATTCCAATTATTTACTATACCAAATGAGTTTCTAGAACTAGTTGTATCAGCAACAATCCATATATTTCCAATCAATACTTGAGCAAAAACATGTCCATATGTACCACTATTAAAATGGCAGTATTTACTATGAACAAATCTAGTATATAATCCTGCAGCTCTACATAAAGCTACTAATAATTGTGTTTGATCACAACAATTACCATATCCTCTGGTTAAAGTGCCGACAGCTCCATATCTTGTATTATAGTAAGAGGAATAAGAAATAGTATCTCTTACATAATTATAGATTGCAGTAGCTTTTGAAAGTTCTGAAGTTAAACCCTTAGTTAATTTAGATGCTAAAGATTGGATTTGAGCATTGTTAACCTGGCAATTACTACTTGATTCTAAATAAGGTGTTAAATTAGTAATAGTGTTAACACTATCTAATACTCCTATATCAATTGGAGCATTAATCGGTCTAACAGATATATATGCAGGTAATGTATTATCATGTTCACCATACCATACTACAGCTCTGGTAAGAGCATAAATTAAAGCATCATATCCAATAGTTCCAACATCAGAAGACATGGAATTTGGAGCTAATCCATTTTCATTAATAAATTTTATAATATTTTTAGCAACATCCACATAATTATGAAGATTGCCTAAAGTAGTTTGAGTACTGACTGGATTTTTTGGATTTAAAACATCAACAACAATATATGGACTTCCAGAATTTAAACTAACTATAGCTTCCGAAATTAAATATAAAAATTGAGGCATTGTATAAATTGTGCCGTCAATTGTTACCGTATTGGGTAATTTATAATTGTTTTCAATATAATTTTTAACAGAAGTTGCTGCTTTAATAAGACTATTTATAGATACTGTTTGAATAACATTTTCTTCTAAAGTAATGGTACTATTATATGTATCTGATTTATAAATACCGCCAGGGGCTAATCTATAAGAAATTATATACGAACCTGCAGAAAGATTTATGTTAAGAGAAGCAACACCGTTAGTAATATTTTTATAATAATCTACACCATTGATTGTGAATATGACAGTACCATTAGTAAGAAGATTTCTATTTGAATCTCTCACAGTTACATCAAAATGAGCAGTTTCACCTAGTCTGAAGGTTACATTATTTGCTTCAATGGAAACTGTATTTTTAGCTATGTTTATGATACTTGAACCATAATTATAATCAATAGAACCTAAAGTAGAATATGAATATTTAACCGTGTATGTTCCTTGAGGATAGTCTTTTCCAATAGTTAAATTTGCAATGCCTTCTTTATTGGTAATGATATTATAAGATTTATCACCAATAACAACGGCTATCGTTTTATTTGGAAGTGGGTTACCATTTAAATCTGTTAAAAGTACTTTAAATTCACCTATTTGTCCATAGGTAATAGTTAAATTATCTGCCATTAATATTGTGGTAGAATTTATTATATCAATATTACTTGAATTATTTATAGGATAAAATCCTGCAGAATCAGTAATACCGTACTTAATTAAATTTAAACCATAAGGAAGATTATTTAAAAGAATTGTTGCAGTACCATTTTCATTGGTTCTTGAATTATATGTTTTACCATTGATTTCAAAATAAACTACTTGATTGTCAATAGGATCACCATTATCATAGCATAATAAAACGCTATAATCAAAAGTGGTTCCATATACTCTTTGTATATCTTCGCCTATTATTTTAGGAATTCCTTTTAATACAGTGATATTATTAGAATAGGATTCATTATTAATAGGGTTAATAGCAGTTATAATATAAACAGCTGGATTAAGATTAATATTTAACTTAGCAGTACCATTCGCATCAGTAGTCCTAGTATAAAAGACACCATTAATATTAAA
>CANQZY010000063.1 GCA_947628455.1 uncultured Methanobrevibacter sp. | reverse complement strand
TATCATCATATATGTTATTATTTTCTTTTAATTCTACTACATAAGGATTCCACCCACAACCTTTAAAGAAAGATATTTTCTCTTCATCACTAATTCTAGCAAATACAGTAGGATTAGCAATTTTATATCCATTTAAGTGTAATATTGGAAGAACTACACCATCTTCTTTTCTATTTATTAATTTATTTAAATGCCATGATGTAGCAAGTGGTCCTGTTTCTGCTTCTCCATCACCTATTACGCAAGCAGCTATTAAATCAGGATTATCTAGTACAGCTCCAAAAGCATGAACTAAGCTATAACCTAACTCTCCACCTTCATTTATACTACCTGGAGTTTCAGGTGCGACATGACTTGATATTCCACCCGGAAAGCTAAATTGCTTACATAATTTTTTAAGTCCTTCTGTATCTTCTGTTATATTAGGATATACTTCACTATAAGTTCCTTCTAGATATGTGTTGGCTACCATTGCTTGTCCACCATGTCCTGGTCCTGATATATAAATCATATTTAGATCATATTTTTTTATTATTCTATTTAAATTTAAATAAACAAAATTTTGTCCAGGAGTAGTTCCCCAATGTCCAACTACATTTGGTTTAATATCACTAATTTTTAATTTTCTTCTTAAAAGCGGATTGTCTAATAAATATAATTGTGCGACTGATAAATAATTAGTAGCTCTATGAAACATTTCTAATTTTTTTAATTCTTCTTTTTTTAAATAAGTATCCATGATTTACCTCCATATTATTTTGTATCTTTATATATTACAATTATACCAAATTTATATAAAATATGTTTACAAAATGATAAAATTTTATTTTATTATATTGTCGTTATTTTTAACTTCTTGTATATATTATCTAATTTTTTTCAAGAAAAAACTAGACAAATTGCCTAGTATAAATTACTTTTTATAACAAATATTTAATTTTGTTTAAAGTATTTTCTCATCATTATTTGAATTTTCTTTATTTATTTTTTTTTTAATACTAAATTCATCATAATATATAACGTAAACATCTGCTTTAACATTAGAATTTATATCTTCTCTTAATCTAGAAATAACATCGTTAAGATATTCTCTTTGTTTATCGTGATTTATATTCCACTCATCATTGCTCATTTTATTGTTAATATATTCATCATATCTAACTCCTATTACTAATGCATTATTTGGTGCAAAGAAATTCGGAGATTCAGGGCCATAATTTATATAACATATATCATCTATATTACCTTCAAATATCAATTTTCTATAAGTTTTTTCAATAAAAGAATTAATTTCTTCTTCAGTTAAATTTCTATCATTTAATGACATTTTTTCTAAAAATTTTAGTTCTTCTTTTGAAAGTCTAGTAATATATATATTATTTCTTATATAGAAATATTTTAATAAATTTTGATTTAATTTTTGATAAACATCTTTATTATTATATAAAACTGGATAAAATTTTAAATTGGAAGATAAAAGTTCATCATCGTATTTTTTAATATTTGTATTTTTTATTAAGTACTCTGTGAAAGATTTCATATATGAAGTGTATAATGATAAATAATAAAATTTAACATCCTTATCTATCTCAGTTATATCGAATTTATCAAAATTAGGAAATCTTAATTTATATTCTTCTTCATCAATTGCTATTTTTGTCATTATATCAACTCCTTTTAGGATTATATCATTTTAGTAAGTAATTTTAGAACTTGTTATATCAAATGGATTGTTTTTTAATTCTTCAAAAGTTATAAAATATTTTCTACCCCAGGAACTTACAGTAACTCCATTGTCATATAAACCAGTAACAAATACCTCATGTCCTCCGCCTTCATTCCAAGATAAAGTATTAACTATTTCTTTTGGATCATCTAGGTTATACATATTAAGACCATTTGTTATATTTTTTTGGATATCATCTTGATATACATATATTCCTAAAGAAACATTATTTCCAGCCTTTAATTCTTCAAATATCTGATTTTTAATGCGTGTAATATCTTGATCTGTTAATGTTCCACTATATGATATTGGACTTTTTTTACTAAATAATATTTTTGTATTATTTACCATATTTGGTGATTTTGATTGAAGAAAATAATTTGTAGCATAATTATGAGTTGCATTATCGTCACCAATATAACTAAAGAAATATTTTTGATCTTTAATATTTAAATAACCAGATTCATTAAAATCTATTATTTTTGCTTGCCCATTAGGAGATAAATCAAACAATTTACCACCATTTTGAATACTATTTACATTTACATAAATATCTGTTATCAGTTCAGAACTATTTAAAACTACAGAACCATCATCTAATGTTGTAAACATATCATAACCAAAAATTTCTTTAAATTTTTTAGGATTATTAGAAAATGTATAAAATATTTCATTAGCAAATGAAGCATATGAACAGGCCCCTGCATCTTTCATATCTATTTGTGTCATAATTTGTGATGCATCTAATTCTGAAAATCCATATCTAGACATTAATTCATTTCTAACTCTAAAATATTCGTTCGTTCCATATGGAGTGCCCCATTTATAATAGAATAAATTTCCTGTTGCATGTTGATCAACCCCATAATTTCTTCCAGCATTATCACGTAGTACATCAAAGAATTTGTCTCTTTTTGTTGCAATTTTTTCTATAACTTGATTAGAAAAGTTGTTATCCATATATCCTCTTATTGCCCCATTTTCATCTTGGACAAAATATCCTAAATATCCATTATTATTTTCAGCGTTTTTTAATAATCTAGATTGAGACAAAAAATCATTTTCAAGAAATTCCTTTGTTGCATCATCACAATTTTTATATATATTTGCAATATCCAATTCACTAAAGTAAACTTTTCCATCAATATTAATCATATATACTTTTCGTCCATCTATCATATGTACATCTATAGTATCTATATCCCTAAAAAACTTGAAATTTGCACCATCTAAATTTTTTATATAATCATAATACTCATATCCATTTATATATGAATTCCACTCTAATGATTTATAAATATCATGGTATTCATCACATTTTGCTAAAAATGCATTATATATTTCTTTATTAGAATAAATTAAGTTTTGATTTTGTTGTGCATAATCTAATAATTCTTGATAGTTTTTACCAAATGAATCTATCCTTTTTATTATTTGTGTTGTGTTAGGAACACTAAATTCATCTAATACTTTTAATACATCTGGATCATGTGAAACCAATCCAATTACTTCTACTGCAAAAGGATTTACTTCTAAAGAAACTTTATTATTTGCGATAAAAGTTTTTAATTCTTCTGGATTATTTCCTATTTTATTTATTTCACTTGTTAAATCATCTAAATTTCTTATAGTGTCACTAGTATTTGAAGTTTCAAGTACATTACTTGTGTTTTTAACGTTTAAATCACCAGAAAAATTATCAATAGGATCAATTTTTGTAGTAGAAGAGTCAATGTTACTAACATATTTATTAAATTCAACATAACTTTTAAAATTTCCTTCACTTTCTAGTGGAATATTTTTTAAATCACCAATTAAAGATGGATCTGTTTTAACAATATCTTCATTATCTTGAACATATTTAAGTAATCCTTCATAATCATTGCCAAAATTATCAATTTCTTTTTTTACTTGATCTATATCTATAGCTTTTGCATTACCAGGTATAGAATCCAATTGTTTGGCAGTATCATCCAAATTGAAATCAGATACAAAATCATCTAATTTTTTCTTTGCAAGTTGATTTTCACCAGATAAATTTGAATCTTTTAGATTACTAGGTAACAAACTATTAGAATCAACTTTTTCACTTAAAGTTGCTTTTGTAGTTCGCATTTCGGCAGCTGTGCCAATAAAATCTCCCAATAAATTACCTCCAAATGCAAAAGCAAGTCCACTAAGCCAATCTTTTATAGTAACTTCTTCGCCATTAATAGTATCTATTGTGTTAGAAGCTAGTGTTGCAGCAGTATCTAAGTACAAATCTGCACTAGTAATAGTTTTTTTGAGTGATTTGCTAAGTAAATTACCTGAAATTTCTTTTGTACTTTCAGTTGCTGTAGTTGTGCCTAATTTTGCGAGATTGTTAACAACTGTACCACCAATTTGTCCATAAGCATACCAATCTGCAGCAGTTGAAACACCATTTAAATAAGAAGATAGAATTCCTTTTACATTTCTCTTATCTTCATCTTTAAAATTTTTCTCTGCAGCTTCTCCTGTACCATACACAAAACCAAGCACTACCGGAGCAACTAACCCACCACTAACAACCGTCGCCCCAGTAGCTAATGCAATTTCAGATACTTTTTGACTAGCAGATTGAATTTTTGCAACAACATTACTATCATATTTTAAAGCAGAGTGTTCATTTATATATCTTCCCATTTCGGTATTTTCATAAAAATATTCTTGTGACTTTCCGACTAAATCTATGGAAGAAAAATCCATTTCTTTATCCCACATTTTTTTTGTTGCTGAACTCCAATCCGCGCCCGTTAATTTGCCGTTAACGTATTGTCCCAAGTCGTAAGCACCTGTTGCTAAACTTGCAACACCAGTTAATACCATAGATCCACCATCAACAATAAGGGTTTCTCCTAATTTCAAAACTCCATTTTTTACTGCATTATTTACTACAAGACTTGTGGATAATACTTTTGATGCAAAATCTGACCCTGAATTAATTAAATCAGATATTGATGATTCACCTGTAAATAGTCCCTTAAAATTATGTAATACGTCAGTTCCAGAAGAGAACAAATCTATTCCTGCATTTCTTACTTCTTCATACCAATGATCTTCACCGTATGTAGAAGCTAATTCCTTTGCCTCTTCTCTTGTTAGACCTAATTTAATCAATTCTTCCTCTAATTCATCTTTATATCCTCCAGAATTTTTAGCAATTTCTTCTATTTTGCCAAAATCTAATGTTCCTCCAAAATTATCAAATATTAATAATCCTGATTGTAAAAAGATTCTACCATCTGAATCTACATAAGCTTGTACTTCACCTTCCGCAATTTCTAGTTCTATTGCTGCACCTTGTATTTTACTACCTGATTGTGATGCTTGCATATAAGCTTTTTGTAATTCATCAAGTAATTCTGTAACCTTGCTCTCTATATCTTTTCCGTTGATAGGATAAGAAAAATTTCCACATAAACTAGACGCTTCTGATACTGCATCCATAGCTGACTTTAAATTTGATAATCCACTATTTATTCCCTCGTTATTCTTCAATATTCCCATATATGATCACAGCCCTTTTGATTATCCTATTGAGTTGATTTTATTTTGAACTACTTCCTTTAAGTTATTGGCTTGCTCAATTCCTTGATTTAGCTCCTCTTTTTTATCATTTGTTATAGTGACTATTTCATCTATCTTTCCTTCAGCATTTGACAATGCTGGTCCTATCTCCTTGCCGTTATCTTGTCCAGGTACAAAACCATCCATTACGAAATTTTCTGATACCAATTGCAATCCACTTCTAACTAGTTCTGCCGCACTTGATACCTTTGTTTTTACATAGGGCATAATTTCTAAAATAACATCACACTTGATAATTTCATTCTTGAAAAAGGTTACGCATTCATCAATTTGTGTTATTACTGCATTTAATTTTGCTTTGTCTTCAGCTTTTACTTGTTCTTTTGTACCATATATACTATCCCTTTTATATGTATGTGATGCTATAGCAGTACACACTGAATCGTAAGCATGTTCTAGTTCATTCAATTTTTCATTTATTTCAAAGCTTGCTCCACTTACCGAATAACTTTGTACCCAATATCCATGTGTTCGTGCCACAACTATTCACCCCTTATTTCTTATATAATTAAAATATTTTGCTATAAATTATCTTCTTGTGACAATTTATTTAAATTTTCGTTAAATTTTTTTTGTTCTTCGTCACTATATCCAAATGCATATATTTTTGATATTTGATCATGATTAAATACTGCAGTTTGATCTGACGAAATGACTCCTTCTGGATACAAACAACCTATGTAGTCATACACCACATTTTTTTTTTCTTTTGTCACTGCACAAAAACCTGTTATCATAAGTCTTTTTTTTGCATTTTTTAGTAGTACAACCGTCCCTATTGGTAAATATTTATCTGTTGATTGGTTCATTTTTAACATCTCCCTTTTTAATCTACTATTAATAGATAAAAAAGGTTTTATCTACTAATAGTAAATTGCATTTATTATAAATGCAATTACATTCCTCCACTGACATTATTTGCTTCGTCTGTTCTATTAAGTGCAGATGATACTGCATTTATTGAATCTGACATATTTTGTATTGCATTATAAAATGTTACAAAATTTGCTTTTATATCTTGGAATTGTTTATTGTATGCTGTAGCAGCATTACTTTTCCATACGTTTTGTAATTCTGCCATTTGATTTGTTAATGTACCATCTAGTAATTCTTTTATTTCATTTCCTAATTGTTCTATTTGTTGTGCGATTCCTTGTACCTCTGCACTTTGAAATACAAAACTTGCCATAAATATCCTCCTAACTAAACATATTTCTTATTCTATTTTGTGTTTCAGCATAATTATTTGATGATGCTGTTATATCACCTGGTATTTTATTTGTTACTAATTCCCCTAGTTCGTCTAGAGTTGGCTTACTTTCATTAAATTTTGTAACACATGCTTCATATTCTTGTCCTTGCCAAAAATTATTCATGTTTTTTAATTTTTCAAATAAGCTTCTTACTTTTTCTTGGTAGTCTTCTCCTGTTTTTTTTATCGCACTTGCTAATTCGTTCATGCTTTCTGGATTTACGTCCATATTGTTATCATATGATGCTGACATTATCTCACCTCCCCACTATTGAATTGTAAAATAACCTCTCACAATCCTAAATTAATTATATAAAATTTTTACATTAGATTTCAAGTGTTTTGTCTCTTTTTTACAATTTATTTACAAAAGCCTTTGTTTTTTTTAATTAAAAATATAAAACGTTAGAAAAAAATTCTAACATTTTAATTATATTAATTTGTATTTTTTTAATAATTATTCATCTTTATTAATTTCAGATTCATATAGCTTTTTATAATTTTTAAGTAATTCCTCATGTGTACCTTCTGCAACTATCTCTCCATCTTCTATATATAAAATTCTATCCGCATTTATTATTGTTGAAAGTCTATGAGCAACTATTAATATAGTATATTTATTTTTCATATTGTCTATTGCTTTTTGAATTTTATCTTGAGTTTCATTATCTAAAGCACTTGTTGCTTCATCAAATAAAATAATTTCTGTTTTTTGAATTAGTGCTCTTGCGATTGCAAGTCTTTGTTTTTGACCACCTGATAAATTTATACCACCTTCACCAATTATAGTATCATATTTATCAGGTAAGCTTTCTATAAATTCATCAAGACAAGCAAGAGTACATGCTTCTTTAATTTCTTTATTAGTAACATCACTTTTAACTAATCTCATATTTTCTTTAATACTTAAATTAAATATATATGGATTTTGACTTATTATAGTAATATTACCACGAATAGATTCTCTATCAAGTTCAGCTATA
>CANQZY010000062.1 GCA_947628455.1 uncultured Methanobrevibacter sp. | reverse complement strand
CCCCTCAACAATATAACGACAAGAACTATAACTTTGAGATAAAACATTATAGACAACTTCACAATCACTAATTTGACCCTTCTTCTCACATTCACAATCAACAGGAACATCTTCATAAACATTAACAGCAAATTTATCCATAATATCAATAGTCATATCAACATAAGGCTTTGATTTAAATTCAGGCAAAACAACCAAATCCACACCCAAATCAGAATAAGGCGCAGACATCAATATCGAAGATATAAACTGAGAACTAACATTACCCGAAATAGTAGTTTCACCACCTTTATAACCTGGAAATATCTCAATAGGAGCCTTCTGAGCGCAAGAATTAGTATTAACACCCAAACCCTTAAGCGCATCCAACAAAACACCCATAGGCCGTGTTCTTAAAGATTCATCACCCGTTAAAAAAACACCATTATCACTTAAAGCCGAAATAGAGGTAGCCATCCTTAAAGTCGTTCCTGAATTACCCAAATCAATAGGAACACAACTATTATTATGAAGCACACCATCCACACCATCAACTTCTAAATAATCACCACAATCAAAAACCTCGGCACCCATAGACCTACAAAAATTAATAGAAGCCATAGTATCCTCACTTAAAAGACAATTAAACAGTCTAGATGTTCCCTGAGCAATAGAAGACAAAATAATCGCCCTATGAGAATAACTTTTAGATGAAGGCGCATCAACAACACCCCCAACACCACTATTAAATTTCCTTTTAGCTTTTAAAATCATAAAAAAAAAGAGATATATAAAAATATTCAATAATTTTAATCCATAATTTTTTATGAATCCTCTAATTCATCCAAATCTTTTTTAAGACGTTTAATAACATTATCCAGATTTTCTAAATTACGATTAATATGCTTTTTCTTTAACTTCAAATGTTTACGATGTCTTTCAAGATCATGAATTTCCTCATATAACCTCTCAATAACAATATCCTCATCTTCACTATATCCTAAAGACTGAGCTTCATTAATTAAAACATCCTCTAATTCAACATCCTCTTTTTCTAAAAAATACAATGCTTCTTGCGGCATCTCTAATTCTACTTTAACTTTTTTCATCAAAAATCACCCCACACATTAAAATAATAATCCTCTTATTGCTATAATTTTGTAAAAATTCTTTTTTTTTATCTTATTATTTCTAAGATCACATTTAAATTTTCACATTGAATAATATCTACTTTTTTACCAGAATTACCCCTAATTTCTTTTTTAATATTTAACATTTCTTCATCAACAATAATATCATCGAATTTTATTTGTTTATCTTCTAATAATTGGGCTTCTAATTCCCCGATATCTTCTTTTGTCAAATATTTTGCTATTTTACCAGCATCAGCCTTGAATTTAGGGCCGATTTTACTCATATCAGGTGTTATTTCTATAATTTTTTCAAAAACCTCAGGTTTACCTTCTTTAATATTTAAATTCTCTATTTTTAAAGTGCCTTTAATATCTTTTATAAAATCAGATAATATATCTGTTAACTGTGATGTAAATATATTAACTTCATTTAAAGGTGCGTTTAATGGTATTTTAGAATTTGATTTAAATCTTCTAATCTCATCTATTATTTCAACAGCTACATCCCCTTTTTTTATAATGTTTTCATCGATAATTCCTATTTCTGGCCATGTAGTTGTGTGTATGGAATGAGGTTGGAGATATTGGTATATTTCTTCTGTAAAAAAAGGCGCTATAGGTGAGAGTAATTTTAGTGATGTTTCGATTACTGTTTTTAATGTGTATTTAGCTGATTTTTTAGAATTTTCAGATGAGTCACTGTAAAGTCTGTATTTAACTGCTTCAATGTATTCATCGCAGAAATCATGCCATATAAATTGTTCTATTGATGTTATGGTATTTGCATAATCATAGCTATCAAATGCTTGGTCTACTTTTTGGTTTAGTTGGTTTAGTTTGGAAAGTATCCATATGTCCATTATTTCAAGTTGTTCGGGGTTTATTTTTTCTATGTCTAATTGATGGGAAATGAATCTGAATGCGTTCCAGAATTTTCTTAAAAATCTATAGCCATGTTTTATGTCTTTCCAATCGAATGCTACATCGGATCCGGGGATGCTGTTAGCGGCCCACATTCTAAGTGGGTCTGCACCGTATTTTTGTATAACTTCATCGGGTGTTATTACATTTCCTCGGGATTTGCTCATTTTATATCCGTCTTGGCCGAATACCATGCCGTTGATTACAATGTCTTTAAATGGTTTTTCTTCTTCAAGAGCAATGCATCGAAGTATTGTGTAGAATGCCCATGTTCTTATGATATCATGACCTTGGGGTCGGATATTGGCGGGGAAATTATTGGTGTAGTCTTTATTTGGCCATCCTGCTATGGCAAGTGGTGATATGGAGCTGTCCATCCATGTATCCAGAACATCTTCTTCGGGTGTGAATTCCGCACATCCGCAATTGTCGCATGGTTTTTTTGGTTTGTCTGAGGTGGGATCGATGGGTAGGTCTTCTATATCGGGAAGTGTGATTTTGCCGCAATTTTTACAATACCAAATAGGTATGGGTGTTGCAAATATTCTTTGTCGTGATATGCACCAGTCCCATTCCATGGAATCAGCCCAGTTGAGTAGTCGGGTTTTCATATGTTGGGGTATCCAATTTATTTCTTGTGCTGATTGTTTAACTTGGTTGATTAGTTGGTTTACAGAGACAAACCATTGTTTTTTAACAAGTATTTCGATGGGTGTTTTGCATCTCCAACATTGACCCACGTTTTGATCTACTTTTTCTTTTTTTATAAGGTATCCTTCATCGTCTAAATCTTCGATTGTTTTTATTTTGCATTCTTGGATGGTCATTCCTTCATATCTTCCAGCTGCTTTTGTGAGTTTTCCTTTCTCATCAATAATGTTAATAGTTTCAAGATTATGCTTATTCACCCAGTTTACATCAGTTTTATCACCGAATGTACAAACCATAACTGCACCCGTACCATATTCTAAATCAACATCTTCATCAGCTATTATTTTAACTTTTTGTGCTGAAAGCGGAACTTCCACATATTTTCCAATAAGATGTTTATATCTTTCATCTTCCGGATGAACCACAACACCCACACATGCAGACATTAACTCAGGTCGGGTAGTAGCTATTAATACACCTTCTTGTGATGGATCACTAATGCAGCCTAGTTTTTGTGAACTTTTAATATCTTCATAATGTTTATCTGGTGCAGGGGGAAAATTAACGTAGTTTAGATAAGTTTGATTATCACTATATTCTACTTCTGCAAATGCAATTGCTGTCTCACAACGAGGACACCAATTAACAGGATGTATTGCTTGATAGATCAGTCCTTTATCATACATTTTCAAAAAACTGTATTGTGTTTTTTTCATATATTCAGGAGTCATTGTGATAAATTCACGACTCCAATCTTGTGAAAAGCCTAAGGATTTCATTTGACTTTTCATTTTAGCTATATTTTCTGTTGTAAGTTCGATGCAGTATTTTCTGAATTTTGATCGTGAGACATCATTTTTTTTAATGTTATGTGTTTGTTCAACTTTTACTTCGGTGGGAAGACCATGACAATCCCATCCTTGAGTAAATAAAACATCATTTCCTTTTAATCTTCTATATCTGGCGTTCATATCAATATATACCCAATTTAACACATGGCCTAAATGTATTGATCCGGTAGGATAAGGTGGTGGTGTGTCGATAATATATCTTGGTTTTGTTCCATCACCTTTAAATTTATAAATATTCTCATCAGCCCATTTATTTTCCCATTTATTTTCATTTTTAAAATCATAATCTTTGGGTATATCTTTTTGTAACATTTTTATGATTTCTCCCAGGATTTTCTATTTTTTTTTATAATAAAATTTGATTTTTTAGTATAAATTAATATTTTTATAGGATAAACATATATTATAGTTATAATAGTTAAAAAATATTATGACTATAAAAATATAGCATAAGTTTTTTTTATAATTATTTGACGATTTATAATTTAATGAAAAATAAAATAATGAAGGAATGTAACCTAACATGGAATTATTATGGTTTTGGATAGCTTTAGTACTTCAAATTAGTGATGTTATACACTCAGTTTTAGTATGGGGAATTTTTAATAATTTCTATATTATATTAGGTGGGATTATCTGTAATTGTGTGGATACCAAGTGGAAAGCATGGTTAACTCATGAATTATTGGAAGCGGCATTTCACTTTTTTATACTGTCAATAGTATTTCTAAACTTAGAGATAGGAGTGCTGGCTGCATTTATACATTTAATGATAGATATCTGTCATACTCTATTTTTCAGCAATCTTAAAATGAATGAAATAGAACACAGAGCTCTACATTTTGTGATCGAATCATTATTTTTCATGGCTATTTATAGCATATAAAAAAAAAGATAAGAATAATAAAGGGGGAAACTTAAAATTGCCAGTTATTACATTTAAATATCAGGATTTAAAAGATTTAGGAATTGATATGGATAAAAATGAACTGATAAATACTTTGCCTATGATGGCGAGTGATATTGAAGATTTTAATGATGAAGAAATTAAAGTAGAATTCTTTCCTAATCGTCCGGATAATTTATCTATTGAAGGAATCGCGCGCTCATTTAAAGGGTTTATAGGCCAAGAAACCGGATTGGCTCAATATAAAGTTGAAAAATCTGGTGAAAGTGTAATCATAGATGAAAAGATGAAATCTATAAGACCTTATATTGGATTTGCAAAAATTGAAGGGGTGAACTTTAAAGGTGATAAGTTAAAATATGTTATGGATTTTCAAGAAAATCTGCACTGGGTTATAGGTCGGGATAGAAAAAAAGTAGCTATTGGTATTCATAATGCAGATGTTGTAAAAGCGCCTTATCATTATATTGCAAGTTTGCCTGATGAGAATGCTTTTGTTGCGCTTGAAAAAGATGTTGAGATGACTCCTGAAGAGATTTTAAACAAACATGATAAAGGTGAAAAATATGCGCATTTGATAAGTGAATTTGATTGTTATCCTTTAATTTTAGATGATGAGGGGCGAGTTTTATCTATGCCTCCTATTATTAATGGGGAGCTTACTAAAATTTCTGAGGATGTTGAGAATATTATTGTTGATGTAACGGGTACGGATGAGCGTGCGGTGAATCAGACATTGAATATTATTTGTAGTTCGTTTGCAGAATCTGGTGGGAAAATTAAGAGTATGGATTTAGAATATGGTGATAGAATAATCACTACTCCTGATTTAACAGCACAAACAGGTTTGGTTCATGTAGACCGTGCTAATAAACTTATTGGCGGAACATCACTAAATGCGGGTGATATACAGGAATTACTTGAAAGAGCACGATTTGGTGCGGAAATTATAGATGATAATGAGTTAAAAGTATATATTCCCTCTTACAGGATAGATATTCTTCATGAAGTGGATATTATTGAAAATATAGCTATTCAGTATAGAATTAATAATATTCAATCACAATTGCCTGAAGTTTCTACAGTTGCATATCCTAATAGCTGGTTTAGTACAGAAAAATTAATTCGTGAAGTTATGGTTGGTATGGGATTTCAGGAAGTGATGAGTTTAATGTTAACTTCGACTCAATCACATTATGAGAATATGCTTCAAGAGGAAAAAGAGCATGTGGATGTTTTAAAGCCTATTTCGGTTGATAGGACTATGATTCGCACTAGTTTAATAAATGGTTTAATGGAGTTTTTAGAGGATAATAAACATGAGGATCTTCCGCAAAAAATATTTGAAATTGGGGATGTTTTATATTTAGATAGAAATCAGGAGAATAATGTTGTTAGTTGTAAAAAATTAGCGGGTTTGATTTGTCATTCACAGGCTAATTTCACAGAAATAAAATCTTCTATAACTGCTATTTTAAATAATTTAGGATATTCTATGAATTTATCTAGTAGTGATAATGCTTCGTTTATTGAGGGTAGAGTTGCTAGTGTGGATGGTAGTGCTAAAAATGGTGAAATTAAGGGTGTGTTTGGAGAGATATCTCCTGAAGTGATAACTAATTTTAATTTGGATTATCCTGTTATTGGATTTGAAATAGAATTTTTTTAACTAAAAATTCTTTTTCTATTTTAATGGTGTTTAGACTATTTTCTAATTTATTATAGCTATTGTTAGCTAGACTAACGTTATAGGATGAATTTTGGTTTAGGTTTTCTCTATATGTAGTATTATTGTCTTTTTTATCTATATTTTCATTGTAGTGTATGAAAGAAACAATGGTGAATATGCATATTATAAATATGATTGTTATTAAAATTAAGTGTTTTATTTTGATCATCATTATTTTTATCCTTTTTTTGGGGGGTTAATTATTTTTTTTTTCTATTTTTTTTTTATTGGCCTATGAATGTTAAATCGATTGTTCGGGAATTTCGGGGTCCGTCGAGTTCTATGAAGAATATTTTTTGCCATGTTCCTAGATCTAATCTTGAGTTGTATATGGGTATGGTTTGATTGGATGAGAGTAGGAGTGATTTTAGATGTGATGTGGCGTTATTGTCTACTATATCATGTAGATATCCTTTATTTTCTAGAATCATGTTTTCTAGTAACATTTCAAAGTCATTTAAAAGTCCGGGTTCATTTTCATTTACAGTGATTGCTGAGGTGGAATGTTTGGTGAATATATTTACAATTCCCTTTTCAATTTCACAGATATTGTTAATTTCAGATGTGATATCTATTATCTGAAATTTTTTTTTAGTATTGATTTTTATATTTATTTTTTTAATTTCCATACTTATATATGATTATTTTAATTCTCTTTTCTTTTTTTTTAGTAGTATTTGTCTTTTCTTTTATATGCCATATAAACAATAAATATTCCTATTCCGAGTAATACTACTTGTGGGAATAGTGAATAGATGATTACGGGTATTATGTGTAGTATGGCTAATATCCATAAAATAGCATATATTATGATTAGTATTCCTATAAGTAGAAGTAATTTATTTAAAAGACCTCTGAGATTTAGGGGTATGGGTCCACCTGTAAAAGGCATTTTTTATCAATCCTCTCTTTTATCTTTTTAGTATTTATATTTATATGATTTTTTTTAGTTGTTGTGTTCCGTTTTGTGTGCCTATAATAACTTTATCCACCATGTATGTGAATATTCCGTTTTCTACAACACCGGGTATGGTGTTTAGATCTATTTCCATGTGTGGTGGGCTTTCTATTTTTTCAAATTTGGCGTCAATTATGAAATTGCCGTTGTCTGTTATTATGGGTCCGTCTTTATGTTGGGCCATTCTTATTTGGCATTTTCCTCCCATTTCTTCTATTTCTTGAATAGCTGTGGGTGCTGCTTGTGGGATGACTTCGATGGGTACGGGTGCTTTTCCTAGTTGTTGGACATGTTTGGATGGGTCTATGATTATATAGAATTTTTCTGCTGAGTAGTCTACTATTTTTTCCATGGTGTGTGCTGCTCCGCCTCCTTTGATTAGGTTGAAATTTTCATCTACTTCGTCTGCTCCGTCTACTGCTAGGTCGATGGTGTGTTCTTCTAGAGTGGTTGTGGGTATGTTCCATTTATGTG
>CANQZY010000061.1 GCA_947628455.1 uncultured Methanobrevibacter sp. | reverse complement strand
CATTCTAATCCTTTTTCATATGCATATTTTTTACCATCAGGACAATTATATCCCTTAATTATTATAGCTTTAGGATATAAATGCTTCATCCATTGTGCCCTTATTTCTAGTGGTACAACTGTATCGTTGTTGTCAAACATTAAAATGACAATTTGATCCATTTTTTCATTAGCAATATCTATCATATACTGATGTCCTTTATGTATTGGTGAAAACCTTCCAGGAATTAATCCTATCTTTTTATTATTTTTATAGAACCTATATTTGATATTTTGTTTAAATATATTTGAATATTCCTCTTCCTCTATATCATATGGAATATTATCTTCATTCAGTAATAATTTTAATTTTACGGCGCTACCTTTGGTGTTAATAGTTTCTATTTTTTTACCAAAAAACAAGTCTACAGATAAATTATTTAAATTTATACCATTTCCCAACTCTATCATTCTAGATAATTTTCCGCCTGGCATCCTAGGTGAAAATTCAATTAAGTATACCTTTTTTTCTATTTTGTCATATAAAATCTCTGCCATATTTACACTATTCTCTTTTATATAACAAGAACAAACTTTTAACAATAATTCCTTTATTTTTTCTTTAATTTCTAAATTCATGTTATCATTATCATACAAAAATTCGCTCCAATAAAAATCTGTAAAACCTGTCTTAAAATTTTGTCTACCTCTTACAGGAAATATCGTTATTTCACCATTATTAATAATAAATGGTACACTATAAAATAGACTATTTTCAATATAATCCTCATATATAATTTGATTAGACCTATTATTAAAATATTTTTGTTTCATTTTAGAAATTACAGAGTTCTCTATAATAGTATTAAATTCATTTTCATATTTTGATTGTTCTTCTATATTTACTATTTTCTTAACTCCAAAACTTGCAAAACCAAAATTTGGTTTTACAATAGAGGGATAGCTATTATTACTTAATCTTTTATCAATAAAATTTATAGAATTTTTTTTAAATGAAACTTTCATATTACTTTTTAGATAAAAATCCAAGCATGATTTATCAAATGTTAAATCAAGCTTTTTTTCTCTATATTTATATAAATAATACAATGCCTTCTCATTACAACACAATATTTTATATGCTTCAATATCATCTATAATAACACTATCACCATCATTTATAATTTTTACTTCCTTTGATATGTATTTTTCTTGTATTCTTTTTAATTGTTCTTTATTTGGATATATTATTAAATACTTCATATTTTTCACCTAATCTATTCTATATGGCAAATATTTATTGTTTTTTTCTGCCAAATCGTATGATTTTATTAAATCTATTAAAAAATCAGACAAAGTTATATTATCTTTTTTTAGCATCATTGGAAATGCGCTTTCGTTAGAAAAACCTGGAATTAAATTCCCTTCTAAGTAATATATATTACCATTACTTATTAAAAAATCGAATCTACACATTCCTATAATATTAAAAAGTTTAAATAATTTTATCGACTTTTCTTCTAACTCTTCTCTTTTTTCAAAATACTCAAAGTCACATTTTGTATTTCCATAAATATGCTTTGATTTATGATCCAAAAATTCTGCTTTTGATTGTACGTGTATTATTGGTAATGTTTTAAGTTTATTTTTATAATTAATTACACCACATGTATACTCTTCTCCAAAAATGAACTCCTGAATCAACACATTATTATCATATTCAAATATTTTTTTAACAAATTCTAATATTTTATTATATTCATTTTTTTTAAATTTACCAGTAAAATGTGAAGCACCCATTGTATTAGGCTTTACCATTACATAATCACTATTAATACTATTAATTTTCTTTATTATTTCTTTATCATTATTTGCTTTATTTAATATTATTGTATATGGAATCATTAAATTTTTTATTGTATATTTAACTACTAAACTCTGTTCATATTTATTCATCAAAATACTTGACGTATTTACTGATTCAAAACTACCTCTCCCATCTATAATATCAAATAATCCACACCAAGATCCATCTTCGCCTTCTTGTCCATGCAATAAATTTAAATAAAAAACTTCTTTATTATTATTATTAATGTGATCTATAAGTTGACCAATTGTTTTTCGTGCACCATTTAATTTAATTTTACCAATTCTATCAATAAATATTAATTCAACAATTTCAAACCTATTATCAAGATTAAATTCAAAGTTTTCTTTTGATTTTAATGATGCATCATGCTCTGTGGATCTTCCTCCATATATAATTCCAATTTTCATTTTCATTTTCTTTTTCTCCCAACATAATAAACACATCCATTGTTTGTAAAACACTCTAATGTATCAAAATATTTACTAAATAAATTAAAGACTTCCTCTTTTGTTGATCCAAACCCATCAACTTTAATAGGATATTTTTTTAACCACTCTTTATCTTTAGGTAAAAAATATCTACTTATAATTAACCCATTTTGTTTTAAAATTCTATTTACTTCACTTAAAGCTAAAACTTTATCGGAATCTATGCAATGGAGACAGCCTATATCAATTACTAAATCATAAAATTCACTTTTCAATCCAGATTTTGTAATATCTCCGTATTTATTGTTGTTTATAATTTTTTTTGATAATTCATATGCATTTTTTGAGTATTCTAAACCTTCTGTAAAAAGATATCCATTATTATTTAATAAATCTAAATTTTTGCCATACCCACTCCCTATTTCTAGAATTTTTTTGTCTTTGGTGGAATATTTATTAACTAGTTTTATAACATCCCATTCTCTTGGTACTAAATTCCATGGTACTAGATGTGGATATCTATACAATTCATCTATACTTTTAAATTTGTGTTCTCTTTCTTTTTCAAAAAATTCAACATTTTTAATATTAAGACCCAGCCCAATTTTTCTTAAATCTATTGCTCCATTATACATAACATCTTTTCTTTTATTTCCTTTAAAATATAATATTTCTGAAAATAAGTTAATTATTTCCCTAATAAACTCAGTTTTCTCATTTTCTAAGGAAAACGATATACAATTATCACTTTCGAATACATTAATTTTTGTCAATATATTATTATTGTAATCTTTAGCGAAGAAATCATTACCTATATTGCATATATAAATATTTTTGCCAAGAGTTTTATAATCAATCATATGTTAACCTCCAAGTGTTATTTTTTTACTGAATTTTTTTTCTTTATACCATACATTTATATTGTATATAAACCATATAGTATATTGTTCTTTTTTTGTTAAATTATCTAAATTATCTATATATTTTTTTAATAATTCATAGTTAAAATTATTAAAAATTTTTGACTCTATTATATTATTAAGTTCCTCTTTATTAATAACATCTTTTATGCTTTTATTCATATTTTCTTTTGATTTTCTTTTAGTTAATGCCGTACTTTTATCAGTATGAATTTTTTTGATATCTCCTTTATTACACTTTATGTTAATTCCATATTTTTTTATAAAATTTACTATATCTAGTCCTAAATACGGAGTTCTATTTTCAATACTAAAATTCATGTGTACATGATCTTCTATGTGTAATAATTCTGTAAGGAAATTATCTATATAAAACCTTTGTGCCTCTTCTAAATAATTATTACTCAAAAATAAATTTTTATATTTTTTTTGAATATCAAGATTCATAAAAAGCTTGTTAATCATATTAAGATCTGAATTAATCAGTTCTATAAATAATTCTTCTTTTGAATGAACTTTTCTTATCTCATTAAATCTAGAATAACCTAAGAACAATTCATCTGAACCTTGACCTGCTAACAAAACCCTTACATTATCTCTATTAGCATTTAAAGCAATTTGATAAGGAACAAATACACCCGTAGACATCACTGGGGCATCTAATATATTTATAAATTTTTTTAGATTTATGTTATCTTTTAAATGAATCATTTTAGGTTTTATGTTTATATCTTTACTAATCAAATTTGAAAAAATATAGTCATTGTCTGTTTTATTATAATAACCTGAATAATAATTAATAGAATTTTTACTGCAGTATGCTATTAAAGACGAGTCATAACCTCCACTTAAATGTGCACCCACATTTCTATCACTTATTAAACGATTTTTTATTGCTCTCTCTAGGTAATTTACTGGAGATATTGTTTTATTTCTATATTTAATATTTAATTCTTTTTTAATTATTTTCTTTTCATTAGTAACTAGATTCCATTTAAATATAGTTCTAGGTTCTAATCTAAAAATATTTTTATAAATTGTTTTTTTATACAATGGATATCCAAATAATAAATAATCCAAAATCGAATCATTATCATATTCATAGTTATTATTTAATAAAACAAACAATCCTTTTATTTCAGATGAGAATAATAAAGTTTCTTCGTCAATCCATGTATAAAATAAAGGTTTTACTCCAAAATAATCTCTTGCCAATATAATTGATTTATCCTCTTTATTATAAATACTAATTGCAAAGTCGGCATCATATCTATCATATACATCTATTTCATCATTTATTATATCTTTTATCAATGGTTTTAAATCATTTATATTTGAATCAATTTTATTATTGTCTTTAGAATATACCTCACCATTAGCAAAAGATATAAAATTATCAAATTTAATGGGTTGATTATGATTCTTGTCTAATCCTCTTATAGCTAATCTAACATACCCAAAAGATATATGATCATCACTATACATATTCATATCATCTGGGCCTCTATGTGATATCTTTTGCAAAGCTTTTTTTACTCTTTCTGGTTTTATATTTTTTTTATTATTACTTACAATTCCTACAATTCCACACATATCATTTTACCATATATTTTAAACATTCATTTAATAAACATTCATTTGAGTCAATAACCCTAATTCCTTTACCAATATCATCTTTGTTTATATCTGTACAACCTAATAAAACTGAATCAACATCATACTTACTTATTATATTATCTATACTTATATTATTTTTTTTATTATTAACCTTATCACTTATGAATTTATCTATATATTTTTGATCACTTTGAGTAGGTTTAATCATATTTTTATACAAATTATTATCAACAGTATATTTTGTTGATAAAAGAATATATTTAATATTACTATTTTTTAAATACTCATTAACAGATGAAACTGGAGTTACAATATATTTAAAGTTATATTGACAAGCTATTTTATGGAAAATATTACTCAAAGTATTACAACATATAGTTACAATTTCAACATCATTTTCTTTAAATATTTTGCAAGCTTTAGTTATAGATTTTTTAATACTTAATAATGCTAAATTTTTTTTATCATTTTCAAAGAAGCTTTTTTCTTCTAATCTAGATACCTTTATCGAGTATGAAATAATTTCTGGATAATATCCGGTTAATTTACGATACTCTGAACATAATTGATTATAAAACTTGGAGTATGCCGCTGGGCTTACTCCGCCAATTATTCCTATTTTCATTTTACACTTCCTTTATTATTGTATTATAAACATAATCATCAATATTTCCTCCACTTACAATACACAGTACAATTGAATTGCAAATATTTGACTTAAGATAAGCAGCATAACTTGCTGCTCCTGCCCCTTCAGCTTTAATTCCTAGTAATCTCAATCGATTAATTGAATTTTTTATATCTTTTTCGTCAACGTTTATAATTTCCAAATTATTTTTTTTTGCTATATTAAATGGAATATCTCCTATTTTAGAAACTAAAATACCTTCACAAAAAGAATTAGAATCTTTTAAATTTAATTTTATTTCAGTATTTTGATTATTTTTTAATGATTGTCTCATAGCATCATTATTTTGCATTTCAACTCCAATAACCTTAGATCTATTTGATAATAACAATGCAGATATTAATCCTCCACCACCAATTGGGGAAAAAGTATAGTCAATTTTATCAATTTCTATCTCATCCATAATACTTTTATGTCCATTTATTATATCAATATCATCAAAACTTGATATGTAAATATAATTATTATCTAAAGCATATTCTTTAGCCTTATTTACACAAATTTGGTATGTTTCTAATTCTTTATTGTCATATATTTTTGCACTATAACCAAGTATTTTTTTTGTTTTTTTTATAGGTGTATTATGCGGAATAAATACGGTGCATTTAATTCCTAACTGTTTTGCGCAAAATGCAACTGCTTGAGCATGATTTCCAGTCGATGCAGTTACTACCCCATTATAATTGTCGAAATTTGTTACTTTAAATTTATTATAAACTCCCCTATATTTGAATGCGTTGGTATATTGCTTGGTTTCATCCTTTATGTATACAACATTGTTCTTACTAACATCATATATTTTTAATAATGGTGTTATCCTAGGCTTTAATAGTTTATTCATTATTACTTCCTATAAATTTGTTTATTCTATCGTTAAATACTTTTTGCCATTTTTCTTTACCACTTGCTGATATTTTTATTGACTTTAAAGCTTGACTACATTTCATGCAATCATTACACCCATTTACATTACAAGTCAAATTACCATTTAAAACATCTTTTAAATATTTATCTAACGATTCATCATTATCAATATTAAAAATTTCGGAATAAGCACAATCTGTAAAACACATAAATAAATAAGCTAAATTGCCTTTATAATTGTAACTGTTATATACTTCTACCATTTTGTGCATGTCAGCTTTATTTGAGAACATTTCCCTACCTGATATTTTAAATCTATCTACTCCTAAATTCATATAAAATTTCATATCATTTGGTCTTATCCATGGTGCATTCAAAACATTTCTTTTATCGTTTATTTTCATTAAAGCACACATTGACCCATAATATTCGGGAATAATATACTCTTCTCCATACGTAGCGTGAGCACCAAAATTATAGTGATATGCTCTAAATGGACATTCAGATAAGCAAAAAGAATTAATTATTACTCCTACCTTTTTTTTGTATTTATGGGCAATATCTATCATACTTTTTAATAATTCAGGCTGCCTATAAACTTTTTCATGTATATAAATATTGCTTATACTTTTATATTGACAATAAAGTTTCATTTTTGATAAAGAATCTACACCACAAATGATTGACAATGTTATCCTGATATTTGGAAATTCTTTTGATATCACATCTATCAATGATGGTAGCGCTATAGTAAAATCCGTAACTCCAGCATCAACAATTGGTCGTATTTCATCTATAATTTCCTTTTGTCCTAGTTCTGTAAATTCTTTATTTGAAACACAACTTAAATTTAGAACATAATTAAAATTAAAACCAGAATCATTTATGTGCTTTACGTATTTCTTAAAATCATTCATTGAAACATCTGGAAGTTCAAAATGTTTTCTTCCTGAACCTATTTTTGATGTTTTTATAGATCCATAGAATTCTTTTACCTTGATATCAGCAGTCTTATTTATTTCCAAAAACTTATCCACTGATTCGCATTTAAAATCTGCAGGAATCATATAAATATACTTTTCTTTCATTAACTCAAACCTCTTTCTAACATACTTTATTTTAAATGATTATCAATTTAACAATTTTAAATTTTATTTCTTTATATAAATATTTCTTTTCCATTATAATGTTAATAATACAGTTAATATTATATAATTATATAATTGTATTATTATACTGTCAATAGTTCTTGTTTTTGTTAAACATACTTTTTTGAAATTTTTTTTACACTATATAAATTTTAATTACTATTTATCAATTGGACTCTCAACTAATGTAATTTTCTTGTTATCAAAGTCTACTTCTACAT
>CANQZY010000060.1 GCA_947628455.1 uncultured Methanobrevibacter sp. | reverse complement strand
CTAAAGAATAAGTACAAAAATGAAAGTAGAGTTTTTTTGGAAAAATGTGAGTATAATTGTCAAGAAATTAAATTTATAATTTCTAAGTGTGATTTATTAATTGCAGCAAGAACTCATGCTTCAATAGCAGCATATTCTAAATTTGTTCCAACATTAGTAATAGGGTATAGTGTAAAATCACGCGGGATTGCTGAAGCAATTTTTGGTAATTATAAAAATTATGTTATACCACAGGAAGAACTTAGAAATGGAAATTTGATTGCTGCTTTTAAATATTTAGAAAAAAATAAGAAGAAAATTCGCACAACTCTTGAAAATAATATTCCTAAAATTATTAGCAATGCTAGACAATTATATCAATTAATGAATGAAAAATTAACTCATTTAAATGAAGTTAATGTTTGTTCTAAAGAAAAATGTACTGGTTGTGGGGCGTGCCTACAAATATGTCCGGTAGAAGCTATTTCTATGTTTAATGATAGGAATGGATTTTTAATTCCTCAAATTGATTTAAAGAAATGTATTCATTGTAATTTATGTAGACAAAATTGTATTGTTAATAATCCTAAAAATTTAAAATACAATATGAATAAATTAGCGTGTTATGCTGGGAAAAATAAAGATTTTGACACCAGGCTTAATAGTTCTTCTGGCGGGATATTTGCAGAGTTAGCAAAATATGTTATTGCTAATAATGGAATAGTTTATGGTGCAGCTTTAATTGACTTAAATGTAAAACATATAAGAATTACTAAAAAAGAAGAAATATCTCAGTTACAAGGTTCAAAATATGCTCAAAGCGAAATAACTAATCAATTTAAATTGGTAAAAAAAGATTTGGAAAATCAGAAATTGGTATTATTTGCGGGTACACCTTGCCAGATAAAAGGGTTGAAAATGTATCTCCATAAAGAGTACCCTAATCTCTTTACTATTAGTGTTATTTGTCATGGCGTTACAAATAATAAAATTTTAAATAATAGAGTTAAGGAAATAGAAAATAATTTTGATTCTAAAATGGAACACATATATTTTAAAAATAAAAGTAATGGGTGGGAACACTCAAATATTTTATATCAATTAAGAAGAATGAATAAAGCTTACAGTTTCGATAAAGATGCATTTATGTATTTGTATTTGCATGACTATATTTTGCGAGACAGTTGCTATTCGTGTGTTGCTAAGGGAATTGATGGTAATGTAGCAGATATTGTTTTGGGGGATTACTGGGGTATTTATAATGTACATAAAGATTTTTTTGATGATATTGGGGTTTCAGCTATAATGTTAAAAACGAATCAAGGTAGAAAGATATTTAATAAAGTAAAGAAAAATTTAATTTTAATTGATACGAAATTTGATAACATAGTTAAATATAACCCAGCATTTAAAAATTCAGCTGATAAATCCGAATTACGAAATGAAGTGTTAAAGAATATTAGGAATGAAAATCAACTAACTCTTATAGCCCAAAAATTAAATTATATAAATAAAATTAAAGAAGAGCATACCTTAATGCAAAAAGAAATGAATAATATTTTAGAACAAAAAAAGCAACTAGAGTGCGAAAACATTGAATTAAATAACAAAATAGTTAATATTTATAATAGTAAACGAATGAAATTTGCAAATAAAATTGCTTATATTGCAAGGCCATTTATAAAGCTTTTAAGGAGAATAAGAAAATGAAAAAAATACTAATTGCTTTCCACAATTTTAAATAAGAAAATATAATTTAGGAACTGAAATAGATGAAATTTTGAAATATAGTAAAGATAAATTAGTAAATATTATAGTGTATATTTAGATATCAAGTCATTCTCCAAAAATTTACCATTTGAATTATTTTTTAAAAATATTAACTATTAGTAAAGAAAAAAACTAATGAATATTACAAAGAAACATAAAGGTTATGGGAAGAAAACCAAAGAATTTGGGAAGAAATGCAAAAATATTGATAAGTAAAAAAATTAGAAAAAAATAAACGATTTATTAGGAAAATTAAATAATGATTTCCCCATTTTATGAGATTATATGTTAAAATATTTATAGCGAGGTAATTATATGTTTGATTTTACAAAAATACCAGGACAAAAATTGGATGAAAAAAAAGTATTAATAAAAGATATGAAACCAGTTATTTCAGTAATTACACCTTTTTATAATGCTGGATCAACATTTGAACAAACATACAAGTGTTTAATGAATCAAACATTCAGCGCTTTTGAATGGATTATTGTAAATGATGGTTCTACTAACAAAGAGGATGTAAAGGTTTTAAAGAATATAGCCAAAAAGGACAATAGAATTAAAGTATTTGATAAGGAAAATGGGGGACCTTCATTAGCTCGAGATTATGCTGTTTCTAAATCGTCAAAATCTAGCAAATATTTATTCTTTTTGGATTCAGATGATTTGGTAAATAAAACTATTTTAGATTGCTTATATTGGACTTTAGAATTGCATCCTGATTATAGTTTTGCTTACTCTACTTTGGTTAACTTTGGCAAACGTAATTTTTTATGGGAAAGATATTTAACTGTAGAGCAGGAAAAGACAGAAAATTTAATTAGTATTTGTGCAATGGTAAAAAAGGAAGATTTTTTAGAAGTTAAAGGGTTTGAAATAACAGAAAAAGCAATGTATGAAGATTGGAATTTGTGGTTAAAATTACTGGCCGCTGGCAAAAAACCAATTCGTATTTCTGCTCCCTTATTTTGGTATCGAGAAAGCAATGCTGGAGAATTATCTCGAGCTCAAGGTAATCATGAAAAAGCAATGTTTTATGTTAATAAAACAGCTAAATTAGTAAATAATAATATCTCAGTTCTACAATTTCCTACAGCTGGTAAAATGTATGAAAAAATTTTAAATATAAATGTTAATTATCCAAAGTATAAAAATGATAAAACAAATATTTTATTTATCTTTCCATGGATGGTAGTAGGAGGAGCAGATGTTTTTAACATAGAGTTAATTAAGCGATTAGATAAAAAAAAGTATGCAACATATATTGTTACAACATTACCAAACGAGAATCCAACTCGTCAATTGTTTGAAGAAGTTGCTGATGAAGTATTTGATTTAGCCTCTTTTATGGAACCATACAATTATTATACTTTTGTTTCTTATTTAATAAATTCTCGAAATATTTCTAAAGTTTTTGTAAGTAATAGTATTTATGGATATGATATGATTCCTCTTATTAAAGAGGAATTTCCTGAAATTAAAATCGTTGATTATATTCATTCAATAGATAAAAGAGATAAAAGAGGCGGATTTGGTACTTATAGTAAAACTTATGAGAATTATATTGATAAAACATTGACTTGTAACAATTTTACTAAAGAAGAATTAAAAAAAGAGCATGAAATAAGTAATGTTGATACATTGTATATTGGGACTGATCCTGATAAATTCAATATTAAAAATTTTGATAAAAATAAAATCAAAGAAAAATATGCTATACCTAAAAACAAAAAAATAGTTTCAATTATTTGTCGTTTAGCGACTGAAAAAAGGGTAGATTTATTTTTGAAAATTGCTAAGAAATTACTTGATAAAAGGGATGATTTATTCTTTATTGTTGCTGGTGATGGAGACGAGTATAAAAAAATTCAAAAATTAGCTAAAAAGCTTAATATTTCTAAAAACGTTTTATTTACGGGAATGTTGGAAAAACCTGAAGAGATACATGCAATAAATGATGTATTTGTTATTTGTTCTATGTTAGAAGGATTAGCTTTAACTTCTTATGAATCATTGTCAATGGGAGTTCCCGTAGTGACTTCTGATGTTGGAGGACAAAAAGAATTAATTGATAATAATGTAGGGTATATAGTTCCTTTTTATAAAAATTTTAAAACAGAAAATGAGGAAATTGAAGAATATTGTAAAGGAATAGAGTATTGTTTAACTAACCATGATAAATTAAGTAAAAATTGTCGTCAAAAAATAGTTGAAAAATTTAATTATAAAAATATGGTACAAGAATTTACAAAATTTATTAATGAAAATAATAAAGTCCAAAAGCCTAAAATTAATAATAAATTAATATATGAGTTAGCTATCAGAGATTTTTATAATGATATAAAGTGGATGGCTGATGAATATAACATTGACCACTTTGGTGAAATATATGAACAAGTTTTAAATAATAAAAGTATTACTTCTAGTACGCTTGGTTCAAAAATAAGAAAAACTAAAGTATATAATAAAATAAAATTTCTGGCAAAAAAAATGGGTATTACCCCCGAGTTAAAAGCATTTTTGAATTTATTTAGAATTATAAAACAAATCATTATCAACATTGCAGTATTAATATTGAGAATATTTATTACACTAATTTCTATATTTAAATTAATAATAAAATTGTTGATATTTTCTTTTAGAAAGTGGGGATAAAAAAATGGAAAAACCGATATCCAAAATTACTACAAACACTATTTACTTAACAATAATAATACTGTTTATTAATTTATTAACAACAACAATTTTTCAGATAATCAATATTAAGTTTCCATTAAGATGGATTTATTTAATAGTTATTATTATAAGTTGCACCTTATTTTTGTATAACAATAAAGATAATTGGAGATGTAAGATATTCACACTTATTTTCGTATTATTTCTCCTTTTGGCTTTACCGTTAATTTATCAATATACGTATGATTTTTCCATTGATGGCAATTCATATCATAAGCCTGCTATTGCTTTCTTGAAAGAAGGGTGGAATCCAATTTATCAAAATAGTAGTAGTTTTGCAAAAGCAAATGATTATTTACCAGGAGGCTACAATATATGGGTTGATCATTATCCTAAAGCTACATGGAATTTGGCAGCTATTATGTATGATTTTTTTGGAAGTATTGAAAGCGGCAAAAGTTTAATATTAATTTTTTCTATTTGTTTAAGTTTGTATATATATAATTTATTATCCTTAAAAATTGGCTGGAAAAAAAGTTTAATAATATCCATTATTTCATTTTTAAACCCAATAATATTATGTCAAATGTTTACTTATTATGTTGATGGAATTATGGGAATTTTAATTGCATTTGAAATTTTGTTATTAATGAAAATAAAGGACAAGATGGAATTTAAAAAAAGTAAAATGGAATATATTCTCTTGTTGAGTGTGATTTGTATTTTAGCTAACTTAAAGTTTACTGGTTTATTATACTCGGGTTGTATTGCCGCAATATTTTATTTCCGTTACTTAATTATTAATAGAAATAGAAATTTATTTTCTAAATTTAAAGAATTAACTATTATATTTACTGCAATATTTGCTATTGCTATTGGTATAATCGGGAGTTCAAGTTATATAAAAAACACTATTGATCATCATAATCCTCTTTACCCGCTTGTTGGTAAGGATAAAGTGGATATTATTACAACAATGCAACCTAAAAGTTTTGGAAAATTAAATACTTTACAAAAATTTGGTAGATCTTTATTTTCTAAAACAGCTAATGTTACTTATAATGATTCTTTGGGACCACAACTTAAAATTCCATTTACTTTTTCAAAAAAAGAAAAAGAAGCTTATGCCCTACCGGACACTAGAATTGGCGGTTTTGGAATAATGTTTAGCGGTTTATTACTTATTAGTCTAGTAATTATCATAATTAATTTTATAAAAAAAGGAAAAAATATTGAAAGTATTTTTATAGTATTATTATGTTTGTTACTACCATTACCTTTAGTAGGGGAGATATGGTGGGCAAGATATGTACCACAATTATTTTATATTATTCCTTTATCGTGTTATATTTTATCATATCAGAAATCAATTATTTCTAAGTTTATATTAGCGATTGTATTTATAGTAGTTAATATAAATATTTATCCCTTTTTTAAAGTATATTCTGATAATTTTAAGGAATTTAGAAGAACAACTTCGGAATTTAGGTCGTTAAGTAAAAAATCAAAGAAAAATAATTTTTTAGAATATCAAGACAAAAATCTGTTAGGGGTTCAATTTAATGTTAAGGATTTTGGTATTAATTATACTCATCTTTCAGATAAAGAGGAAGATATAAGATATATTTATTCATGGAAAATAAAAGTTAAGAATTGATTAAAAATTACTTTAACATAAAAGAAAGTAGATGATAAAGTGAAAATGAAAAAATTATTAAAAAGAATTACTAAAAAGGATTTATTAATTATAGGAGTAATAGCTTTAATTCTTTTGGTTTATACCTCCAACTTTATATTACCACACTATGCATTGGATACGTATGGTATAGAAATATATGGTTATAGAAGATATGCACTGAATGTTTATCTTGTAAATGGAAGACCATTTATGTCTTTATTCTTATTATTTTGTAAGTTTTTCAATTTACCATATAACGGATGCATATTCGCTTCATGGTTAATAGGTTACTTTTCTTTATTCATAGCTATAGTAACTTTTTATTTATTATTACAAAAATTTTGTAATAATAGAATATTGACATTATTTGTATCAATTAGTATTATTTTCAATTTGTTTTGTATCGAATATTATTTATTTCCGGATTTTACAGGAATATATTGCTTAGGAATATTATTTGCAATTTTATATTCATATTTATTGATTCACTATTTTGAGACAAATAAATTAAAATATTTATTATTTTCATTAATTTTTTCTGTTTTAACGTGTTTTGCATATCAGGGTATTATTTCATTGATTGCGATAATTCCTGTAATTTTTACATTATTTTATAGTAAGAATATAAAAGATTTTTTGAAATATAATTTAATAACATTTATAATATACGGTGTTTCTGCAATATTAAATGTACTTTTTACTAACTTTATGGGATGTGGTAGAGCCAAAATAAATATCGAATTAATTCCTACAATAAAAAAAATATGGATAGAGTTAAGATATTTAATGGTAACAACGAATAAAATATTACCTAATTATTGGTATTTGGTATTTATTTTGATTTTTATAATAATCTTAATTTTTAGTATTTTAAATAGAAACCATAAAAAAAATAATAAAAATAAATCTTATATATTACAAGTATGTTTTTTAATATATTCGTTATTGGTAATACTTATGATATCCTTAGCTCCATATTTCCTATTAGGTGAAGATGGTGTATGGATAACACCTAGAAGTACATATTCATTAGGTTCAATACTTGGATTTTTAGGACTATTTTATATATTATATGGACATGGTAATCAAATTAAATATCAGAGTATAATTGAAAAAATAATAATTGTTTATTATGTTATTTATTTTATATGCTGTTTATTTGGATGGATTAATATATCTACAAGTCGATATTTAATGAATGAATATGATGAAATTCATTCGTTAGAAATAAAAGATATGATTTCTGAATATGAGCAAAAAAATAATATTAAAGTAAGTAAATTGAAAATTTATTATGATGAATTCCAAAATGGAGATTATGGAAAAATTATAGTTTCTAAAGATATGTTAGCCTCTGCATATGTTTCAGATTGGGCAACAGGAAATATTGTGGGAAACTTTAACAATAGAATATTCTCAGAAGCACCCAATAATTCAGAAATTGAAAAATATTGTCGTAATAATGATTGGAAATATTTTGATAAAAGTCAAATAAAGATAATAAATGACTCGATTTATATATGTTTATATTAGAATATTTAAAAGGAAAATATGGTCAATTTTTAAAACCATATTTTTCTTTAACAATATAGATAGGGCGCTTTTTTGTTTCAATATAAGTTTTAGCTAAATACTCACCTAAAATACCAATTGTAATAAGTTGAATTCCCCCAAT
>CANQZY010000059.1 GCA_947628455.1 uncultured Methanobrevibacter sp. | reverse complement strand
GTGATTTTTCTTTTTTTTTGTTTTTTTATGTTTACCTAACATATTTTTTCATCTCCTATAAATTGAATCATTAATTAAATAATTAAATCTAATATTTAAATATATCTATTATTAGATAATTTTATTTAATTAATCTATGTTTAAAGGGTTATATGATGTAATTTTATATTATTTGGTGGAAATCTTTATATATTAGTTCTTATCATATAATAATGTTGGAAGATTGTAAGAATTGAAATCATCTTTTTATAATAAGTGATTGTTGTATTTTTCATCTCCTACTTTATTTTATTATAGAAAGCATATACTATTGCCAAAAAAATAATAACTTTTTTTTTATGATGATAGATATTCTTACAAATCACTTCATATTTTTTTTGATTAATTATTTTGTTATTTTTTCGAAAATTTTATATAGTTGATTATTTTTATTATATTGTGATAGGAGAGATAATATATGAATTTTATTTTTGAAAGAACTAGTGTTCGTGAGTTTAGTGATATGGAACTTGGTATTCCTGAAGTAGAACATTTAATTAAAGCAGGAATGCAAGCTCCATCAGCAAAAAATGCTCAACCATGGGAATTTTTAGTTATCAGTGATAGTGAAGATTGTGAAAATGTTAGTAAAATGACTCCATATGCATCACCAGCTGCTAATGCTCAGAAATTAATTATTACATTAGGAAATTTAAATATTTCTAAAGAAGCTGGAACCGAGGATTGGATCCAACAAGATTTATCTGCATGTAATGAAAATATTTTACTTCAAGCTGTTAGAGAAGGCATTGGAGCTGTATGGTTAGGATTTTATCCTAATGAAGAACATGCAAATAGTTTAAAAGAATATTTTAATATTCCAGATCATATTATTCCATTTTCTGTTATTGCATTAGGATATCCAAAAGAAAAACCTATTTCTCATGACAATTATAAAGCTGAAAAAATACATTTAGACAAATATTAAATAATCATTTTTTTTTTATTTAAACTTAAACATAAAAATATTTTAATAATCTAATATAAATATTAATACTCATAATAAATTAAGTGAGGTGTAAATTTATGAGTGATAAAAAAGTAGCTTTAATAACTGGTGGTGGGAAAGGCATTGGTTTTGGAGTATCCACAGCTTTTGCAAAAGAAGGTTATAATCTAGTTATAACTGGAAGAACACAATCCACATTAGAAAAAGCAAAAAAAGAATTAGAAGATGAATATGATGTTGAGGTTTTACCTATTGTAGCTGATGGTTCAATAGAAAGTGATGTTAAAAATGCAATTGAAAAAACAATTGATAAATTTGGTCGTTTAGATGCATTAATTAATAATGCTCAAGCTTCTAAATCCGGATTAAAATTAGAAGAACATTCTACTGAAGATTTCAAATTAGCTATTGACACAGGATTATATGGTACTTTTTACTTCATGAGAGAAGCATTCCCTTATTTAAAGGAAACTGAAGGAAGTATTGTTAATTTCGCTTCTGGAGCTGGTTTAAATGGAAATGCAGGTCAAGCATCATATGCCGCATCAAAAGAAGGAATACGCGGATTATCTAGAGTAGCTGCTAATGAATGGGGAGAACATAACATTAATGTTAACGTTGTTTGCCCTCTAGTTATGACACCACAACTTGAACAATGGAAAAAAGATTATCCAGAAGCTTATGAACAAAATATCCAAAAAATTCCAATGAAACGTTTTGGAGATGCTGAGAAAGATATTGGAAGAGTTTGTGTTTTTTTAACCTCTGACGATGCAAGATATATGAGTGGAGAAACAATTGCTCTTCAAGGAGGAGGAGCATTAAGGCCTTAAATCTACACTTAATATTTTTATTATTTTTCTTTTTTTTATGTTTAAAATAGTTCAATTTTAACTTTCATTATTTTTTCTTTTTTCAAATCTTCAATTAAATTTCTATCTAAATCTCTTGCAGCTTTATTAGATTTTATCATCAGGGTCCTATTACATATATAATTACTAGTTCTACAAACAATATCTGTAGGATGATTTAATGTTAATTTTTCATGACCATAACCTAGTATACTATCATGACCATTTTCGGTATCCAATGTTACAAGTATTCTTGTTTTAGAATTAGCTATTTTATCTTTAAATTCTTGTGTAAAATTATTCATAGTTTTATTAGAATTTATTCCAATAATACAGTCAGCTGAAGGTCCAATTTCTTTATCTTTTGTTATTTCAAATGTAGTTTTATGATTTGAACTTACATTTTTATGCCCTTTAGTTTTGATTTCTATTAACATATTAATCAAATAATAAATTATCAATTGTTTTTATATCTAAATTTTCTTCTACAATTTCAGCAAGTCTATTTAACGAGTAATCTTTTTGAGTTTTATAGGGATCTTCTCCATATTTTGGTGATAATCCTTTTTTTTCTCTTAAGTAATTTAAAAATTCTCTTCTAAAATTATAATTATGAAATATTCCATGAATATAAGTTCCAAATGCATTGTTAGAACATGCTCCATCATAAAGACCTAATTTATTATTTCCTTGTCCTTCTTTAATTTTTAAAAGTGGACTTACTAAATAGCTAGGATTAAGTTCTGTTATTCCTTCATGAATTTCATATCCAGTAACTTCTTGTTTAGATATTTTTTTAAATATTTCTTTAGCTACACCTTTTAAAAATGAGGGTTCTGGAATTAGTCCTACTGTTTGTGTGACTATTTTTTTATTTGTTTCAAATTTTGATTTTATATCTAAAAGTTCAAGTCCTTTTATTGTTCCAAATGAAGATTCTTTTTGGTTTTCATCGATAATATATTCTCCTAATATTTGCATTCCACCACATATTCCTACTATTGGGATTGTTTTTGCTTTTTCAATAATTTTATCTGCTAATCCAGATTCTTTTAGAGCTTTCATATCATCTATTGAATTTCTTGTACCTGGTATAATAATAGCATCTACATTGTCAATATCATCATTTAATTGAATCATTTTAATTCCTACATCTTCTTCATATTCAAAAGGATCAATATCTGTAAAATTAGATATTTTAGGAAGTTTAATAACTCCTATATTTATGTCTTTATTTTCATTAAATTTATGTGTTGTAAGAGATGCGGAATCTTCTTCGGGTAGTTTTAAACTTTCATCATAAGGTAAAACACCTAATATTGGAGTTTTGGTAATTTTTTCTATTTTATCAAGACCAGGTTTTAAGATGTCAAGATTTCCTCTAAATTTATTTATTACAGTAGCTTTTAGTCTGGATCTGTCGTAATCATCTAATAATATATATGTTCCTGCAATTGATGCGAATACACCTCCCATTTCAATGTCTGCTATTAAAATTACATTGGCATCGGCCATATGAGCTATTTCCATGTTTGCTATATCTTCTTTGCGCATGTTTATTTCTGCGGGAGATCCGGCTCCTTCAATAATGATTATGTCATATTCTTTATTTAGTTTATTAAAACTTTCTTTAATGACTTTTAAAGCTATATCATGATAGTCATGTTGATATGTATAAAAATCCATGTCTCCAATTGATTTTCCTTGAAATATAACATTTGATTTAAATTTATCTTTTGGTTTTAAGAGGATGGGATTCATATGTACGCTGGGTTCAATCATGGCTGCTTCTGCTTGAAGCATTTGGGCTATTCCTATTTCTCCATTTTCTTTTGTCGTGTATGAATTTAATGACATATTCTGAGATTTGAAGGGAGCTACTTTATATCCTCTATTTTTATATATTCTACATAGTGCAGCTACTAACACGCTTTTTCCTGAGTTTGAAGATGTTCCTTGAACCATTAAACATTTAGCCATTTAAATCACTATTTTTAATTTATATTATTTTTTTTTATAAAAAAATATATGTTTAATTAATCTAATGAAAAAATTTGTTTATTTTTTATTAAAAGAAAATTTAATAATTAATTGGATTTTTTTAGGTATAATAGCTTCTTTGAAAATTTTTATTATATGTCTTTGGATTAAAAATTATTTTATTTAAGTTTTATAATAATTTATTTTTTTTTAAATGGATTAAATTTTTGTTTTTTGTTGTTAAATTGGAGTTTAGAAAAATGGATTTTATTGTGAGGGTTAATGGGATTTTTAATATTATTTTTTGTTTAGTAACTTTTATTTAGAAAAAACCAAAACTTTATAAACTATTTTAAACTAAGATTTAAATAGTTATAGAACTTAATTATATTGTTGAAAATTTAATTTATTAAAGAGGTTTATTTATGAAATTTGAAGAAGTAGAATCAAATAAGGATTCTTCTAAAGATATAAAAAATGAGGCTGAAAATAATCATGAAGAAAGCCAAAATAAAACTAAACCTATGGTAGATTATTCTAATATTAAAAGTACAAATGATATAGACGTTCCACCTTTATTAATTGATCAGGTAATTGGGCATGAAGAGTCCATAGAAACAATTAAAAAAGCAGCAAAACAAAGAAGAAATGTTTTATTAATAGGGGATCCAGGAGTAGGTAAATCTATGCTTGCTAAAGGTATGGCTCAGATATTGCCTCATGAAACACTTAAAGATATTTTAATCTATCCTAATGGGGAAGATCCAAATCATCCCTTAATAAGAACAGTCCCCTCAGGTGAAGGTAAAAAAATTGTTAATGCAAATAAAGCATCATCTAAAAATTATGAAGAAAAAAAATCTCTTTTAACAATTTTTGCTATTGGAGCGGTACTTTTAATTGGATTTATGTATGGAAGATTAATAGAATCAATTATAGCTGCATCTTTAATTTTATTAATTTCAATTCAACTTAAACCTAGAAACGCTACTTTATCTCCAAAATTATTAGTTAATAATGGAGAAAAAAGATTCGCACCATTTATGGATGCTACAGGTGCGCATGCTGGAGCATTACTGGGGGATGTTCGTCATGACCCTTATCAATCTGGAGGGCTTGGAACTCCTGCTCATGAAAGAGTAGAACCAGGAATGATTCATAAAGCAAACAAAGGAGTTTTATATATTGATGAAATAGGTACAATGAGCATGAAAACTCAACAGGAACTTTTATCAGCAATGCAAGAAAAGCAATATTCAATCACAGGACAAAGTGAAAATAGTAGTGGAGCTATGGTTAGAACTCAAGCTGTTCCGTGTGATTTTGTATTGGTTGCTTCAGGAAATATCCAAGTTCTTGAAGATATGCATATAGCTATGAGATCAAGGATCCGTGGATATGGATATGAAGTTTTCATGAAAGATACTATGGAGGATACTCCTGAAAATCGTGAAAAACTTATTCAGTTTGTAGCTCAGGAAGTTAAAAATGATGGTAGAATTCCTCATTTTTCAACTGGTGCTTTAGATGAAATTATTTTGGAAGCAAAGCGTCGATCTGGAAAACAAGATGCGTTAACTTTAAAATTAAGAGATCTTGGAGGATTGGTTAGATCTTCTGGTGATGTTGCTATTGAGAAAGGTGAAGATTTGGTTACAGCAGAGGATGTTATTGAAGCTAAGACATTTGCTAAGACTCTTGAACAACAAATAGCTGATAGATCAATTGTTCAAAGAAAAGAGTATAGTATGGTTAATGCAGAAGGAGGGAAAGTTGGTATTGTAAATGGTCTTGCTGTTATTGGTGATAGAAGCGGTATTGTTTCACCTATTGCTGCTGAGGCTTCACCTTCTCTTTCAAAAAATGGAGGTCAGATAATAGCTACTGGTAAATTAGGTGAAATTGCTCAAGAATCAGTTCAGAATGTTAGTGCTTTAATTAAGAAATATACTAATAAAGATATTTCTGATTATGATATTCATGTTCAATTTATACAGACTTATGATGGTGTGGAAGGGGATAGTGCTAGTGTTTCAATAGCTACTGCTGTTATTTCTGCTGTTGAGGATATTCCTATTGATCAGACTGTTGCTTTGACTGGTTCATTAAATGTTCGTGGTGATGTGATGCCTATTGGGGGAGCTACTGCTAAAATAGAGGCAGCAGCGGAATCTGGTATTAAGAAAGTATTAATCCCTAAGTCTAATATGAAAGATGTTATTATTGAGAAAAAATATGAGGATATGATTGAGATTGTTCCAACCGAAACTTTAAGTGATGTTTTAGAAAATATTCTTATTAGTGGAGGTAAAAAAGATAATTTAATTAAAAAAATGAAATCTTTAAGTTCTAAAGTGTCTGATAAAGTTTCTAAAAATTCAATTAAAAAGCCTGTTCATAATTAAGAAAAAATTGTTTATTTTTTTTTTAATTTTACTATTTTTTAAGGATTAGCTAGTATTATTATTTTTTTTTTTAGAAATTTTATTTGTATGATTGTATTTTAATATTTTTTAAGTATATATTAGTTGGATTTGCTTTTTTATATCAAATTTTATTTTATTTTGGTATTTGATAATTAATATTAAATACTTATAATTGTTAATATTATATACATGTTTAATAGGGTTAGGTTCAATCTAGCAAAATTTGTGGGGAAATTGGGAGTGCGATTAGCTAAGTTTAGTCCAGGCAATGGTGATTCTTTTCCGGGATTTTTGTTTTTAAAATGTGGTGGGATGGAATCTTTAAAGATTCTTTCTAATGAGTTGGATATTGGATCGATTCTTGTTACAGGCACTAATGGTAAAACTACAACGACAATTTTATTAACTAGACTTTTATCTAATGATATTGATATTAGACAATCTTATGAAAATAATACTATAAATACAATTGTAACTGCTATGTTAAGGGGAAGTGGTGGTTTAGGTGTTTTTGAATATGGTATAAGGGATATTATTCATGGAATACCTTCGCAGGTTCAAGAGTCTATTAATCCTATTGGTGTTGTTTATACTACTATTTCAAGAGAACATACGCAAGTTTTAGGGGTTAAGAATTCATTTAAAGATTATGTAAAAGCCAAAACATTACTTTCAGATAAAATGAATGAAGGAGTAATAGTGGTTAATAGTGATGATCCTAGAACTGCAGCTATAGGTTTAAATAAAGAGAAAGATGTTCATATTAATTATTATGGAATTGAGAAGAATTTATTAGCGGATAAATTTGATCCAATTAATGTAAAATGTCCATTTTGTGATGAAAAATTGGAATATGAGCATATTTATATAAATCATAGGGGAATATATCGCTGTTCTAATTGTGAATTTAAAAGACCTTCTCCAAATGTGATTTTAAATAATATAATTTTAAATGAAGATTATTGGATTTTAGAGATTAAGGGTGATTTATATAATTATCTTGTATCAAAAAATGTGTCTTTTAAATTAAATCTTAAAGTGCCTCCTTTTGGATATCATAATATATATAATACTTTATGTTCAATTACTGCATATGCTAGTTTTACACCGTATCCTGAAAAAATTGAATCTACATGTGCTAAAGTTTTCGATAATTTAGGTATGTCTTTTATTCCTCCAGGAAGATTTGAGATAATTAGATTAGATGATAAAATTATAGGAATAGGTCAAGGTGATAATGGTGATGCATTAAAAATTAATATTTCTTATATGGATCAATATATAGACAATAGTGTTGAATTTATATATGCTACGCCTGATGTAAATGAAGAAGAGATTTTTCATGATCATTTGGAGTCAATTAGATATGTAAATCCAGAACATTTAATTGTTGTGCCAGGTCGTAAGTCTATTAAAATAGCTGAAGAGTATTATAATGAAATAAAAGATGAGTTTAATGCAGATTTCATTCCGTTAAGTTCGAATTTGGATGAAAAGATATCACAATTAGAAGATTTAGTTCGAAATTCTAAATATAATAATATAATAGTATCTGGTTGTGGTGAAGAACAATTAATGTGGGAG
>CANQZY010000058.1 GCA_947628455.1 uncultured Methanobrevibacter sp. | reverse complement strand
TGAAGAAATAATAAAAGCTTATCAAGAAGCCCTAGATTTTGTTAATAAAGGTGGTAAAGAATGACAGCAAAAGAATTTTGGAATGACTTTAAAGAATTGCCCTTGATATGTAAAATATTATATATTCTAATGCTTATTGACACATTTGCCCTATTAGTAACTATTTTTGTTTTTGTTGTATGGTTTGGGACTAATTGAAAAACGAGGTGGTAAAGATGAGTGAAGAAATAAAAGAAATTATTGCTAAATGGAAAAGATATATTAAACATATGGAACCGTGGCACGATAAATATGTAGAAAGACAAAAATTATTAGTAAATTATATTGAACAATTACAACAAGAAAATGAACATAACAAATATATTTTAATTGAATTTGAAAAGTGGCTTGAAGAAAAATTAAATATCAAACCTGCAAACAAAATATATGTTAGCGAATGTTTATATAAATTACAAGAATTGAAAGAAGGTAAGAAATAATGGATTTATGGAAAGATATACCAAATTTTGAAGGATTATATCAAGCAAGCATTGATGGAAAAATAAGAAGTGTAAATCACATTAGAAAAAATGGAACTAATAAATATTTACAAAAAGGTAAAATATTAAAATTTAACAAAAATCCAAATGGATATTTACAAGTTAGATTATCTAAAAATGGAGTTGCTAAAACGTTCAGAGTAAATAGATTAATAGCTTTAACTTTTATAGAAAATCCATTAAATAAAGAAACAGTAAATCATAAAAATGGGAACAAATTAGATAACAGAGTTGAAAATTTAGAGTGGGCTACAAGAAAAGAACAAACAAAACATATGCATGAAGTATTAGGTGTACCTTATACAGATTGTTCTAAACTAGTAGAAAGTAGGTGGAAAAATGGAACTTTGGGTGCGTAGCCAAGATAAAACTCAATTATTAAATGCAACAGGTTTTTATTACGATTATCAACAAGAAAAACATTATATAACTTGTTTGACAAAAGACAATGATTTATATTGGGTAGGAATTTATAAATCAAAAGAAAGAGCATTAGAAGTATTAAATGAAATACAAAATATACTTAAAAATAATCAATATGGATATAAGGTTAATGGTTTAGGCGAAAAAGTTGATATTATACCTAATCAAATATTTGTTTATGAAATGCCAAAGGAGTGATCAATAATGAATAAAGATATTACATTGGAAGATTTAGGATATGAAAAAATAAATCATGATGAATATGTTGTTATTTATAAAAAGAAGACAAAAATTTCAACAATTACTTTAAAGTTCTATATTAACAATAACTCTTTTCTTAAAGAAGATGAATTAGGATTAGCAAAGGTTATTAATCTAGAAGAATTACAAGCAATATATAACAAATGCAAAGAATTAGGGTGGTTAGATGAATAAAGAAGAAATTATCAAATATTTAAAAGAAAAAATAAAAACAAATCAAAGTTTTATTAAAACAATAGAAAAAATTGATAATGATAGTTCAAAAACAAAAGATGATATAATAAATAATTCTAAAAATGATATTAAATATTACAAAGAAATTATTAATTATATTGGAGAAAAAGAAGAACAATTAAATATTATGAGTGAAGCCTTTGATGAATTAGAACGCCAAAAACAAGATTATACACAAATTAATATTTTAGAAATGAAATTAGAAGAAAAAGACAAGGTTATTGATGAAGCAATAGAATACATAAACCAACAAATATTTAATATGAATATGGTTGGAAATGGTACATTGAGTTTAGATAGATTATTAGAAATATTAGAAAGAGGTAAAAATGGAAAATAAGTATTATCATAAAATTAATAATTTAGATATTGCATTAGAAGAAACAAATCATAAATATATTATGATACATCAATGGGCAAAAGATTTTAGTTATAAATGGGGAATTGCTACTTTTGAATATGATGATGACGAAGAATTTTGGTATTTAAGAACTTATGGAAAATTTGATAAAAATGTAGACTGGTATGATTTCGGTTGTTTAGTTGAATTAGGTTATAAATGGATTAAAGAAAATTGTTTTGATAAGGAAGGTGAAATAAAATGAAATTAGAAAAAGAAGTTGGAATATTACCAATGGTTACTCATTATGAAAATAGTAAAGATACATTTAAAGGTGTTACACTTATGATTAATATTCCTGAACTAACTAAAGATGAAATGAAAATTATTAGGAAAGGACAAGTGAGCAAATTAAAATTAACTTTAGAAGTAGAAGAACCAATACTTGATGATGCAGAAAGAAAATATTTAAGTGGTGTTATTAGACCTTTTAGAGATAAAATTGAGTGTATTTTAATATATAAAGATGGCGAAGATGAAATTATTAATATAGTAACAAAAAATAAATATGTAACAAGAAATACATGGTTGCCACCATTTAAAAAAGGTACAATGTACAAAAATTTAGAGTTGAACAAAGCATATAAATTAGAGGATCTTGGACTATGAAATTAGAAATAGGAATGTATGTTAGAACTGATTTAGGTGAAATAGGTAAGGTTACAAGCATAGCAGATGATAATTTTAACGAATTTGGATTAAATGGGCAATTTTATAATAGTGAGTCGTTTTTAAAAGGCAATGAAATAAAAGCAAGTCATAATATTATAGATTTGATTGAAATAAATGATATTGTTCAAATTAAAGAAAATATAGATAATTATTCAAAATCTTATTTTATTGGAATAGATGAAATGGCTACATTAAGAACAATGGAAGAAAGAATAGAAAATAAGAATTTGATTTTAGAAAGTATTTTAACTAGGGAACAATTTGAAAATAATTGTTATAAGATAGGAGATTAGAATATGAAAAAAGGAATAGTAATTAAATTTGATAAGAAAGATAAAAATCATTTTTTCAATGAAATTGATAATAGCATAGATTGTAATTTATTAATAATTTCATTATTAGAAACATTAAACGATATTTGCAAAGAACATCATTTAGATTTTAAAGAACAGATAAAAAAATATTTAGAATTAGGCTCTTATGATGATTATATAGGGGATGAAAAAAATGAATGATTTCTTATATCAAAAATTAAATGAATGGTTAGAAATTTTAGATAATGATGAAAAAGCTTCTAATACTTTAAAAAAATATAAAACTAATGTTAGTAGTTTCATTAATTTTTGTAAGGATAAGGAATTAACAAAAAAGACTGTTCGAGAGTTTAAAGAAAAATTGGATCATGTGAATAAATTTTTACCAAATACTACAAATAGTTATATTATTTCCATCAATAAATTTTTAAAATTTATAGGGTACGATGAATTAACTGTAAACGTTATTAAAGTGCAAAAAAAATATTCTTTAGAAGAATATATGACGTTAACTGATTATAGAAGATTAAAACGATTTGTATTAAATAAAGGAGATGAACAATCGTATTTTATTTTTAGAGTATTAGGAGAAACGGGAATTAGAATTTCAGAATTACAGTATTTTACTGTTGAAAATTTAAATAATACAATGATTGTAAATAATAAAGGAAAAAGAAGAGAAATTATCGTGAAAATAGATTTATTAAAAGATTTAAAAAAATATATTAAAAATCAAAAAATAACAACAGGTCCTATATTCCCAGGATTAAATAAAACTAAGACATTAACTTCTAGTGCTATATGGAAAAGAATGAAAAAATATGCAGGACAAGCTAGAATAAAAAAAGAATTGGTTCATCCACATTCATTTCGACAATTATTTGCAAGGCAATATTTAGATACTTATTCCGATGATATTGTTGGACTTGCTAATCTTTTAGGACATAACTCACTAGATACAACAAGAATTTATACCAGATTAAGTAATAAAGAAAAAGAACTAAAACTAAGAAAGGTTAAATTTAAATAATGTAAAGAATTTTATAAGGTTTATATAATTAAAAAATAGGCAAAAGTATTTTTTATAAAAAACATTAATTTAATCTTTATAAAACAAAAGAAAAAGTAATTTATTTATTAGGCAATATAATTACAGGTTATATTTCCAGGAAAAAGAGGGAGATTTTATGATTAATGATTTAGAAAGGAGGATAAAAATGGAAAATAAAAGAATTGATAATACTGTAAAAATAGATGTAGATATTGATGATGAAAAATTACAAGATTCAATAAATATATTAAAAGAGATAAATGATACTAAACCAAATATAAAATTAGGAATAATGAAAATGTTTATGTAACATTAAATAATTATAACCAATCTTATAAAGAACATTATGATACTTTGGAATAAAAGGAGGATAGAATGAATTATAATTTGATTAGGAAGCAAAAAGAAGATCAAGAGCTTTATGAAAAGACATATCAAGTATTAAGTAAAAGAATACAATTTAAAATTGATGAAAGACTAGGTATAAAGGGAAGTTCAATGGAAGAAGTAAAAGTAGAATGTAAAAAGAGTCCAGATCAGTTTACAAAAGTATTAGCAGATTTGGAAGATTTAGATAAAGATAGAACATTAATAAAAAAAGAATTAGATATTATTTCAGATTATTTTGAAGAAATTGATAGAAGTATTGCAAGAATGAATAGTAAAGAGAAAAAAGTATTTAAGGCTATTTATTTACATGGATTATCAAAATCAGATGCTGCTTCTCAATTAGATTGCTCAGAAAAAACAATTCAAAGATTAATAAAAAAAATAGAAGAAAATTAAAAAATGTCCAGACAGTGTCCATTTTAATATGTTATTATGCAGTTGGATAATTAACGAAAGATACTATAATTAGTGTCTTTTTTATTTGTTAGGAGGAATTTAAATGAAAGTTAAAACTATAAGAGAATTTAAAGATTTAAAGTGTGATGAGAAAATAAGAGAAATAGGAGAGGAATTTATTGTTGAAGAAAAAAGAGCAAAAATTCTTTCACAAAAAGGATTTGTACAAATAATAGAAGATATTGAAGTAGAATCTGAAGAATCTAAAGAAGATACAGAAGTTGAAGAATCTAAAGAAGAAACGACTATAAATAATTTTAAAGTAAAACGAAATGCAAAGAACTAATCCTCAAGTAGAAAAATTTTATAAAAGTATGGCATGGAAAAAATGTAGCAAATCATATATGAATAGTAAATGTTATATTTGTGAACGATGTGGGAAAGAAGGAGTTATTTGTCATCATAAAATATATATTACTGTGGACAATATATCAGATCCCAATATTACCCTATCATATAGCAACTTAGAATGTTTATGTTTGGATTGCCATAATAAAGAGCATTTTAGAAAAAGGTATGATTATTACTTTGATGATGAAGGTAATATATTTTGTAATAAATCAAATTAAATATAATTTTAAATCCTTTGAAAGAAAAATAATATTTATTGATTTAGAAAAAAAGTATTGTATAAAGTATTACAGCAAAAGTGAAAATTAGCAAAAAAAATACAAAAAATAGATAGAAATAACTAAAAATATCCCCCCTATTTCTTAATAAAATGATTGATATTAAAGAACGGTGGGGTGGCATTCAAAAAAAGCGTGCCTCGTGTACGCGCGAGGGGTGGTAAAATATGAATCCAGATGATTTAAAACAAATTTCTGAGCAAAGAAATAAAAAAATAAAAAAGCACATAAAAAAAATGAGAAAATTATATCTTCTTCCAGGTAATGATCGAAAAAATGAGTTGTTGTCTAACTTGATTGATGAAGCGAGTTTTATGTTTGTTATGTTAGAAGAATTAAAGGAAAACATTAATAAAAATGGAATTACTGAAAAATATCAAAATGGAAAAAATCAATGGGGTATAAAAGATTCTACGGAATTAAAGGCATACAATACAATCATTAAAAATTATACTAGTGTTATTAAACAATTAAATGATATACTTCCAGAAGATGTTCCTAAAAATCCAGAAGATGAGTTTGATGCATTTAACGGAATTAAATAATGAATAACTATATTCAAGAATATTATGATTGGATATTAAAAAATCCAAAAAAAGTAAATAAGAAAATAAAAATTGTTTATAATAAACTTAATAATGATGTTAAGAAACCTCAAGAAGTTTCTTTTTTTAATGAATTAACAGAGGAACAAGAAACTCATATATATGTTTTTGATATTGAAAAAGCAACTAGACCTATTGAATTTATAGAAAAATTTTGCAAACATTCAAAGGGAAAATGGGCAGGGCAATCAGTAAAACTTGAATTATGGGAAAAAGCTTTTATTCAATCAGCCTTTGGATTTGTTGATCAAGATACTGGATTACGAAAATACAGGAAAATTGCTTTATTTGTAGCAAGAAAAAATGGAAAATCTACATTAGCCTCTGGATTAGGAAATTATATGCTAACATCTGCAGGAGAAGGAGGAGCAGAAGTGTATTCAGTTGCTTCTCAAAAAGATCAAGCAAAAATTTCTTGGGAAGAAGCTAAAAGGATGATAAAAAAATCTCCTGCATTACGTCAAAGAGTTCGAACACTGATTAATGGACTTTTTTATGATCAAACTGAAAGTGTTTTTAAAGCATTAGCCAGTTCTAGTGATTCACTAGATGGTTTGAATGCCTTTTTTGTAATTGCTGATGAAATTCATGCTTGGAAAGATAAAAATTTACTGGATGTAATGTATGATTCAATGGGTGCTAGAGAAGAACCTATGTTGGCGGAATTTTCTACTATGGGAACAATTAGAGAATGTGTTTTTGATTCTGAATATGAATATTTTGAAGAAATTATTAATACGTATGATGGCAAAGGAACTACTGTTGATGAAACCTTATTACCAATTATATATGAATTAGATAACGCAAAAGAGATTGAAATTGAAGAATGTTGGTTTAAAGCTAATCCTGGGCTAGGAACTATAAAAAAGATAGAAACACTAAGAAGTAAAGTAAATACTGCAAAAAATAATCCAAGAGAATTAACTAATTTGTTATGTAAAGATTTTAATATTCGCCAAAATGATCAAGAACGATGGTTAACATTTGATGTGATAAATAATGAAGAAACATATAGTGATGATGATATTTATGATACTTATGCAATTGGTGGAGTAGACTTATCAAGTACAACAGATTTAACATGTGCAACATTGATTATTATTAAAAATGGAAAAAAATATATAAAACAACAATATTTTATACCAACGAAAAAATTAGTATATAAAATTAATGATGATAAAATTCCATATGATAAATGGGAAAAAAGAGGATTAATAACACTTTGTGATGGAGCAAAAATTGATTATAGTGATATTACACAATGGTTTCTTAGTATACAACAAGATTTAAAAATAAATACATTGTGGATTGGATATGATCCATGGAACAGTCAATATTGGGTTGAAGAAATGAAAAAAAATGGTTTTGAAATGATAGAAGTTAGACAAGGAGCTAAAACAATGAGCAATCCAATGAAACAATTGGAAGCAGATTTAATGGATAAATTAGTAATTTATAATAATAATCCAATTTTGAAATGGTGTTTATTAAATACGTCTGTAAAGCGAGACGAAAATGATAATATACGACCTATGAAAGGAAAAAAACAACGTGCTAGAATTGATGGAGCAGTTAGTCTAATTATTGCATATTGCGTTTTATATGAAAAATATATGGATTATATGACATTTGTGGAGGAATAAAGTTATGAAAAAAGAAAAAAGAAATTTTTTAAGTAGATTAATTGGAAACAAACAAGAAGATAATGATAATAATAAAGTATCCCTATTTAAAGTAATTACAGGCTTTTTACCTCATTTTAGTGTAACCGAAAAAAATCTGTTATTAAATGATAGTGTTGTAATCTGTATTGATACAATTGCAAAACATTGTGCAAAATTTGAACCAATACATTATAAAAAAACGAATGG
>CANQZY010000057.1 GCA_947628455.1 uncultured Methanobrevibacter sp. | reverse complement strand
AAAACTGTGCATGCAGGTACGGTGATAGAGGAGGGTAATCTTGTAATAGAGGTGTATTCTGTAAATGATGATACTAGGTTGAATAAGATAGTGAGTTTAATTGAGAATTCTGAAGCTCTTAAAGCTGATGTTGAGAGTAAAGCTGAAAGGTTGTCTAATTCAGTTGTTCCTTATAGTTTTTTAACTACTTTTTTAACGTATTTGATTACTCGTGATTCGACTAAAGCATTGGCTGTTTTAATGGTGGATTTTTCATGTGCTATTAAGTTAACAACTCCTTTGTCTATTATATCTGCAATTCGTGAAGCATTAGATAATCGGATGATGATTAAAGGGGGTAAATTTTTAGAAAAAGTATCTATGGCGGATACTGTGGTATTTGATAAGACGGGAACGTTAACTAATGCTTCTCCGCAAGTGGTGGATGTGATATCTTTAGGAGGTTATAGTGAGGATGAAATTTTAAAGATTTCAGCTTGTATTGAAGAGCATTTTTCTCATAGTATAGCAAATGCTATTGTAAGAGAAGCTGAGATTAGAAGTCTTCATCATGAAGAAGAGCATAGTGAGGTAGAATATATAGTGGCACATGGTATTGCAACTCAATATCGGGATAAGCATACTGTGATTGGTAGTAGGCATTTTTTATTTGATGATGAAGGTATAGTGATAGATTCAGATTTAGAGGATTTAATAAAAGAAAAATCAATGCAGTATTCTGTTATATATTTGGCTATTGATGGTAAATTGGAGGGCATGATATGTATTGATGATCCGGTGCGTTTGGAATCTAGAGATGTTATAGAAAAACTTAGGTGTATGGGTGTGGAAAATGTTATAATGTTGACAGGTGATAGTGAAAATTCAGCTAAAAATATCGCGCAGTTATTGGGTGTTGATGAGTATAGATCGCAGGTTCTTCCAGAGGAGAAATTTGAGATTGTTAATAATCTTAAAAGTGAGGGTCATACTGTTATAATGGTGGGTGATGGTATAAATGATTCACCTGCATTATCTGCTGCTGATGTTTCGGTGTCTATGATGCATTCGTCGGATATTGCGCGTGAAATTTCGGATATATATTTATTGTCTGATGATTTAAATGATTTGATCACGTTGAGAAAGTTAAGTCAGGGTATGCTTGATAAAATTAATAGTAATTATCATAAAATTGTTATAATTAATGGTAGTTTGATTTTATTAGGTATGTCTGGTTTAATAAATCCTTCTACATCTTCGTTAATACATAATTTGTCAACTATGTTTTTAACTGTTTTAAGCACCAAATCTGTTTTAAAAAGTTGAATTAGTATTAAAAAATTATTATTTATCTTTTTTTTTGTTTTTTTGGGAGGGGCTAATGTTTATAAATATTGAGTAATATAAACTAGGTTAAAAGTCTCTTTGAAAAAAGAGAGAGAGTTTTTTTTTAATGGGGGTGTTGTAATATTATGAAAGAATTAAATGATGTTATAGTTTCTAAAGCAATTATAAAAGAGTATATGGATGATTTATTGGATTATACTGAAATGGATGTTGCTATAGGTGGTGGTGGGCCTTCAGGAGTTACAGCAGGTTATTATTTAGCAAAAGCAGGTTATAAAGTAGCATTATTTGAAAGAAAACTTAGTATTGGTGGTGGAATGTGGGGTGGTGGAATGATGTTTAATAAAGTGGTAGTCCAAGAAGAAGGAAAAAGAATACTCGATGAATTTAACATCAAATCTAAACCATTCCAGGATAATTATTATACAGTCGATTCAATAGAATGTACATCTACATTATGTTCTAAAGCCACACAAGCAGGTCTTAAAATATTTAATTTAATGTCAATTGAAGACGTTATGATTAGAAAAGATAAAATAAACGGAGTTGTTTTAAACTGGAGCTCAGTTGAAATGGCAGGACTCCATATAGATCCATTAACAGTAGAATCTAAGGCAGTAATCGATGCTACAGGCCATCCCACAGAAATTGCAAAAATAGTAGAAAAAAAATCACAAAAAAATCTAAATACCACTACAGGAAAAATAATCGGCGAAGGATCAATGTGGGCTGATAGAGCAGAAAACAAAATACTAGAAAATGTAAGCGAAATATACCCAGGATTATATGTTACAGGCATGGCAGCCAACGCAGTTCATGGATCCCCAAGAATGGGCCCAATTTTTGGAGGAATGCTTTTATCAGGAGAATACGTCGCTAAAAAAATAATACAAAACTTAGAAAAATAACATAATACATACAATTCACTATTTTAAATCCATAAATATAAAAGTTTATAAATAGTTAAAAACATATCCTATATTTAATATTCAAATCCAAAAAATAATTTAAACCTAAGGTTAAAATCCCATTTTTTTAGCTATGGTTTATATAAAAAAAAGATTGTTTAATAAAATAATATTATTTTTTTTGAATATTGAAATGTTCCTTAAATAAAACATAATTAATATTTGAGGCATATTTGTGAGTAGAGGAAAAAGACCCAGTTGGATGATTGAAATTGCAATAGAGAGAATGAATATTCTTTTTGAAAATGCTGAAAAACAATTCATAAAACATCCTGAAAGATCTAACAGATATGTGGAATTAGCGCAAAAATTATCCATGAAATATAATACAAGCATACCTGAACAATGGTCTCGTAGATTTTGTAAAAATTGTAATTGTTTCCTTTACCCTGGTCATAATTCTTCAGTCCGGCTATTTAACGAATCAGTTAATATTTTATGTGAGGAATGTGGTCATATCATGAAAATCCCTTATCGAAGGGAGAAAAAAAATAAGAGGAGAGCTAAATATGAATCAAAATAAAAAAGAAATGATGAATAGAGCTCTTTCTGCTTTAACAATTAATATTGGTAAAGCTGGTGTTAATGAAAATGTAATTGAAGAAATTAAACGTCAGCTTAAAGATAATGAAATTGTTAAATTAAAATTTGCAAAAAATATTGCAAAAAATAAAGATGATTACATAACTAATATTGTCTCTAAAACAAGATCAAAACTTATTGATGTTAGAGGACATGTTGCAGTTATTTATAAGAAAAAACTTTAAATTTTTCTTTTTTTAGAGTTACAGGCCACACAAAATACTAAAAAAAAAGAATATTTAGTGGGTCATAAAAAGGAATAGGTATATTTTTTTTTATAAGTTTTTTTTAAAAAAGTTAATAATTTTATAAAGAAAAATTATTATGGAGAAAAGTTAATTATGGCTACTGTATTTGATGTACCTGCAGATTTATTAATAAATAATATTGCAGAAGAATTTAAAAACGATAATGATAAAATAAATAGTCCTTCATGGTCTAATTTTGTGAAAACAGGTGTTCATAAAGAAAGAAAACCAGAAAATATAGATTGGTGGTATGTAAGAGTAGCGTCTATTTTAAGAAGGGTTTATATTGATGGACCAGTAGGGATTATGCGTTTAAGAAATTTCTATGGCGGTAAAAAAGACCGTGGAATGACTCCAGGAAAATTCAAAAAAGGCAGCGGATCTATTGTTAGAAACGCACTACATCAATTGGAGGATGCAGGATATATTGAAATAGTTGAAGGTGGAAGAGTAGTAACAGCTCAAGGAAGATCATATTTAGATAAAAAAGCCACTGAATTAATTAAAGATATTCCAGAATTAGAAAAATACTAAAAAAAAAATAATAATAATAGAATTACTTAGTATGGGGGAATTTGATTATGAGCGAACTTGATGATATACGTCGTAAAAAAATGGCAGAACTACAAGCACAACAAGCAAATGCACAAAATCAAATGCAACAACAAGCACAACAGCAAATGCAGCAACAACAAGCACAACAAGAATTTGAAAAACAGAAAAAACAAATATTATATCAAATAATGACTGCCGAAGCAAGAAACAGATTAGCAAATCTAAAATTAACTAAACCCGATCTAGTAAATCAAATAGAACTTCAACTAATACAATCATCACAAACAGGAAGTTTAAGAGGCAAAATCACAGATGAACAACTAAAAGTTCTACTAAAACAAATATCCGGACAAAAAAAAGAAATTAAAATAACAAGAAAATAATCATGTTAAATAATGCTTGTGTATTATACAGTGGGGGTAAAGACAGCTCACTAATGGCGGTTATACTGCAAAAATTAGGATATAATGTAGAATTAATAACAGCAAATTTTGGTGTTTATCCTTCTTTTATACCTGCCAAAAAAACAGCAAAAGCATTAGGATTTAAACATAATGTTCTTGAGATGGATAAAAAATATTTAATTAAAGCTTGTGATATTATAATAAATGATGGATTTCCTAACGAAGGAATAAAATATTTGCATCAAAAAGTTGTAGATAAAGCTGCAGATCACTACAATTTAATCTCTGACGGTACTCGTAGAGATGATCGCACACCAAAACTTAATATTAACCAAATTAGAAGTTTAGAAGATAGGAAAAATGTTCAATATGTTAATCTGGATAGTTTTGGTATTAAAACAATTAAAGATATCACATCCAATTTATTTGAATTTTCAAATGAGATGAGTAATAAAGATAATAATTCCGATTTTGAAGTTGAAATTAGAACTTTTATTGATGAGAGTGGAGGAAATTCCACAGATATTTTCCCTACACATTATCAAACTCGAGTTACAGGTTATAAAAAAAATATAATAGAAGGTTGATTATTTATGAGTAGAAATAAACCATTAGCTAAAAAATTAAGAATGGCCAAAGCCAAAAAGCAAAATAGAAGAATTCCAATTTGGGCATATGCTAAAACTAATCGTAAACTTAGATATAGGCCAAAACCAAGACATTGGAGGAGAAATAATTTAAAACTATAAAGGAAGTGTTTTTTCATGGAAAGAGTTTACACAATTCCACTTAGAAATGTTAAAAAAGTTAAAAGAACAATCAGAGCTCCAAGAGCAATTAGAGAAGTCCGAAACTTTTTAATGAAGCATATGAAAGCAGAGCAAGTACTATTAGATGAATCCATTAACCATGAAATCTGGAAAAATGGTATTCAAAACATACCATCCAAAATCACAGTTAAAGCACAAACAAGCGAAGAAGATGAAGATATAGTTGAAGCTAGTATAGCAGAATAAAACCATTAATATACTCTTAATTTTATAAAAAAAAGTGGTAGGTGATTGTTATTGTTAAAAAGAGCAGACATTATAGGAAATCCTAATATAGGCGTATTTATTCTTGCAACTGATGATATAACAATTGTTCCCAATAATCTTTCAGATGATAAAGTGCAACTTCTAAAAGAAATATTAGAAGTTGATGTGATTAAATCTTTAATAGCTGGCAGTAACCTTATAGGATCTTTAGCTACAGCTAATAAAAATGGAATAGTTGTATCACCACACATACTTGATAAAGAAATCAAACAACTGGAAAATACAGGTTTAAATGTTGCAACAATACCTGGAAATTATACTGCAGTGGGAAATATTGTTGCATGTAATGATAAAGGAGCAATTGCCAGTCCATTTTTAAGTGAAGATGCAGTGAATGTATTAGAGGATACATTAAATGTTAATGTTGAGCCAGCATCAATGTTAGGAAGTGATATTATTGGTTCGCTTATAAGTGTGACTAATAAAGGATTTTTAATAGGTAGTAAAGCTAGTGCAGATGAGGTTGATTTTGCGCGTAATATATTTGGTGTTGAGGGTAATATTGGAACTGTAGGGCATGGTATTTCTTTGGTAGGTGCATGTTGTCTTGCGAATTCACATGGGGCAGTGGTGGCTAAAGAAAGTACAGGTCCTGAAATGGCTAGAGTTGAACAAGCATTAGGTTTTATATAAGTATATAGGGGGGAATTTTTTTTTATGTTAACTAAAATTTATAGAGTTAAAGGAAGACTTACATTAGGTAGTAAAAATCAAATATTTGTAAAAGAATATAAAGCTATCTGTGAAGATGATGTTAGAGAAAAAGTTTATCAAATTTTTGGAAGTAAACATAGACTTAAAAGGAATAAGATTTTTATTGATGAGATTGTTGAGATTTCACCTGATGATGTGGAGGATCCGATTTTAAAAGAGCTTTTATAAGTAAACTTTTATATAGTATTATATTATATTATTTGAAGTAGGTGAATAATTATGGAAGATCAGCAAAGATTACAAGAACTTATTAATGAGATGAATGCGTATAAAAAACAGGCTGAATTAATTCAGCAGCAAGTTGAGCTTATTCAAAGTTCGATAGCTGAGGTGGATAGCTTGGTTAGTACTTTAGATGATATTAAAAATCAGGATTCAATTGAGGCTTTTGTGCCTGTCGGTGCTGGTTCTTTCGTTAAAGGGGAGCTTAAAGATACTGATGAGATCATTATAAGTATTGGTGCGGGTTATGCGGTTAAAAAGAATGTTGAAGGGGCTAAGGAGACTGCTGCAGGTCAAAAGGAAGATTTAAAGGATAGTCTGGATAAAACATTGGAAAGTTTGCAAAAGGTAAATGATGTTGTGGGTAGTCTTTCTGCTCAAGCAGAGCAATTGATGGCTGCAAATCAAGGTCAAATGTCTACTACAGGAATGCAATAAAAGAAGAATAGTTTTTAAACACCATTATATTATTATTATTTTTTTTTTTATTTTATCACCTTTTTTAGTTTTCTCTCTTTTTTTGGTTATTTTTAAATATATTTTATTTAAGTTATAGCTTGTTAGTGATTTATTTTTTTTTTGTGGGTGTTATTTTTATAAGTGATATGAGACATATAGATAGAGTAGTATAAATGTTTTAACGGTTAGAAGATAGGTTGGTAGATAATCTATGTTTGAATCATTGAAAAAGAAGTTTTCAAGAACTAGTGATAAGTTAGAAGAAGAACTTAAAGAAGAAGCTGAAGAAAAAAACAATATTGCAGAAGAAGAAGGTAAAAAGAAATCATTTTTCTCATTTGGTCGTAAAAATAAAGAAGAAAAACAAAACAGTACTGAGGTTCAAGAAGAAAAAGAAGAATCTTCGTCAATAAATAGTGAAATTGCAGATTCTATTTACAGTGAAGAGAAAACTGAAGAATTACAAGAACAGAATATCTCACAAGAAACAGATAAAGAGTTTGATAATAAATCCGAATTAGAAAATAAAACTCCAAAAGAAGAAACAGAAAATAAAAAATCTCATTTTTGGAGTAGGTCTAAGAAGGATTCTGTTGAAGATGAGGATGATGTTGAGTTAGAGGATAGTGGTGATAGGAAGTCTCATTTTTGGAGTAGGTCTAAGGATGATTCTGTTGAAGATGAGGATGATGAGGGTGATGTTGAGTTAGAGGATGATGGTGATAGGAAGTCTCATTTTTGGAGTAGGTCTAAGGATGATTCTGTTGAAGATGAGGATGATGAGGTTGATGATGGTGGTTCTGATGAGTCTTCGGGAGGTATTTTTTCATTTATACGTGAGAAAACTATTTCTGAAAAGAATGTTGAGGATATATTATGGGATTTAGAGATGGGTCTTTTAGAAGGTGATGTTGCTATGGAAGTGGCATCGAAGGTTGTCGATTCTGTTAAAAATGATCTTGTGGGTAAAAAGATTAAAAGGAGTAATGATATTACAGAATATACATTTAATGCTTTAAAAGATGCTGTGACTGAGATTATTGATATTGATGGTAAGGCTATGACTGAAATGATTGAAGATAAAAAAGTTGAAGGTGAACCATTGGTTGTTATGTTTGTGGGTATTAATGGTACGGGTAAAACTACAACTATTGGAAAACTTGCGCATTATTATCTTAATAAAGGTTATACTCCTGTTATTGCTGCTAGTGATACTTTTAGAGCAGGTGCAATAGAGCAGGTCACATATCATGCTGATAATGTGGGTGTTAAGATTATTAAACATCAAAAAGGTTCGGATCCTGCTGCTGTTGCTTTTGATGCTATTGAGCATGCTAGATCTCAAAATAAAGAGTTGGTTTTAATGGATACTGCTGGTCGTATGCAGAATAATACTAATTTGATGGATGAGATGAAAAAGATTAAACGTGTTTCTAATCCGGATTTGGTTATTTTTGTGGGTGATGCTCTTACCGGTAATGATGCGACAGAGCAAGCTCGTAAGTTTAATGATGCTATTGATATTGATGGTGTGATTTTAACTAAAGCTGATGCTGATAGTAAAGGTGGTGCTTCTCTTTCTATTG
>CANQZY010000056.1 GCA_947628455.1 uncultured Methanobrevibacter sp. | reverse complement strand
GGTATTAATGGCGGTATCGAAAGCAACTCTAACACTATTACAGTGATAGGAGCATAGAACATATAGAAAAATAGAGAATTTATATTATAGAGGAAGAAGATAATTATTTTTTTTTCCTCATTTTATCTTTTTTTTTTGGATTGTTTTTTTTGTGTGGGTGTTGGTTGGGTGTTTTGGTTTTTTAATTTAGATTTGGGGTGATATGGGGTGTGTGGTGGGGATATTTTTTTTTTAATCTTAACTTTTATATAAAATAATTATTCATAAATATTGTTAATGGATTTTTTTATTGTTGTTTTATTATGAATTTGTTTGAGAGATTTGGTATTGTTCCGAATGATGTGGAAGTTTATAAGATGGCGTTTATGCATGGTTCTTATGGGGTTAGGCATGATGTTGATTATACGTATGAGCGGTTGGAGTTTTTGGGTGATTCTGTTTTGAATTTGTTGGTTTCGGAGTATCTTTATAATAAGTATCCGGATTATGAGGAGGGTCAGTTAACGAAGCTTAGGGCTAATTATGTGTGTCAGTCTGCTTTGATTTTTTATTCTCAGGAGTTGGGTTTGGATAAGGAGCTTAAGATATGTTTGGATGATGGTGATATTAGTCATAATGAGGTTTTGTCTGTTATTGCTGATATTTTTGAGTCTTTTTTGGGTGCTATTTTTTTGGATCAGGGTATGGATTTTGCGAAGGATTTTATTTCTGGTGTTGTTTTTAAGTATATTGATGTGGGTAAGGTTTTTTTCTTTGATTATAAGTCTTTGATGAAGGAGTATGGTGATTCGAATGAGGTGGTTGTTGATTATGAGATGTTAGAGGAGTGTGGTGTTCCTCATGATAAGACTTTTAAGATTGCTATTTTTGTTGATGGTGAGCAGTTGGGTGTTGGTGTGGGTAAGAGTAAGAAGGATGCTGAGCAGGAGGCTGCTAGGAAGGCTGTGGATAGATTAGATGTGGAGATTAGGTGTTGGTAGTGAATAATGAGTCTGTGGGTGTTGTAGAGACTAGGTATTATGAGGTTGATTTTCCTGTTGTGCTTGAGTGTGGTGAGGTGCTTGATGATGTTGTGATTGCGTATGAGACGTATGGGGAGTTGAATAAGGAGAAGGATAATGTTGTTTTTGTTTGTCATGCTTTGACGGGTGATGCTCATGCTGCGGGTTGGCATGAGGGTGATCGTAAGCCTGGTTGGTGGGATATTTTGATTGGGCCGGGTAAGGCTTTGAATAGTGAGGAGTATTTTATTATTTGTTCTAATGTTTTGGGTGGTTGTAAAGGGACTACTGGTCCTTCTTCGATTAATCCGTTGACTTGTGAGCCTTATGGTCTTGATTTTCCTGTTATTACGGTTAGGGATATGGTGGATGTTCAGAAGATTCTTGTTGATTCTTTGGGGATAGATGAGCTTCAGGTTGTTATTGGTGGTTCGATGGGTGGTATGCAGGTTTTGCAGTGGTTGGTTTCTTATCCGGGTATGGTTAAGAAGGCTATTCCTATTGCGACTACTGGTATGTCTTCGCCTCAGCAGATTGCTTTTAATGAGGTTGGTCGTCAGGCGATTATTTCGGATTTGAATTGGGATCATGGTGATTATTATCGTACGGGTAATGTGCCGAAGAATGGTTTGTCTATAGCTCGTATGATTGCGCATATTACTTATTTGAGTGAGCAGTCAATGTATCTTAAGTTTGGTCGTGATTTGCAGGATAAGGATGAGGTGACTTATGATTTGAATATGGATTTTCAGGTTGAGAGTTATCTTCATCATCAGGGTGAGTCTTTTGTTAAGCGTTTTGATGCTAATAGTTATTTGTATATAACGAAGGCTGTTGATTTGTTTGATTTGTCTGTTAATGGTTCTTTGATTGATGGTTTTAAGAGTGTTGATTCGAAGGTTTTGGTTGTTGCTGTTGATTCGGATTGGTTGTATCCTACTGATCAGCTTATGGAGGTGGTGACTGCTTTGAGTGCTAATGATGTGGAGGTTAGTTTTTCTGAGATTAAGTCTAGTTATGGTCATGATGCGTTTTTATTGGAGAAAGGTCAGCTTAATTATGTTATTTCGCAGTTTTTGGCGGATAATGTTGTGGGTGATTTGATGAATATTAAAGTTCCGACTATAAAAGAGGATGCTAAAATAGAGCAGGCGGCTGAATTAATGTTTGATCAGCAGGTTACTCATTTGCCTGTTGTGAGGGATGATAATACTTTGATTGGTATTGTTACAAGTTGGGATTTGTCTAAGTCGATTGTTACTAAGACTAATGATTTGAAGGATATAATGACTAAGTCTGTTAAATTTTGTTATGCTGAGGATAGTATTGAGGATATATCTCGTAAAATGAAAAAATATGATATTTCTTCTCTTCCTGTGGTTGATGCGGATTTTAAGTTGGAAGGGATTATTACGACAGATCAGATTAGTCATTGGATTTCTAGTTATAAATATTAAATAGTTTTTATTTATTTTTTTTGTGTTATGTGTTATTTGAGCATATATTTTTTTTTAATAATTTTTGTTTAAAAATGATTTAGTGAAATTAATAGAATATTGAATATTGTTTGGTTATTTGGGTTTTTTTATATGTGATGATTTATTATAATTATTATATTTTTTAAAATATTTTAGTTGTTTGTTTTATTATTTAAAAAATCTTCATATGCGAATCATAACATTTAAATAGTATTTGTAGTATATATTAAGTATATAACTAACTTGAAATTGAAGTTAGTTTGTGTATGCTTTCAAAAAGAAGAGAAATTGTAGGAGATATAGATTATGAGTTAAATGAACTAAAAGGGGTTTAGTAGTTCATTTAAATTATAATCTATCTTTCAGTAAAAAAGAAAGGCTATTTTTTTATTTTATAAATTAAAATGTTTAATTAATGTTTTTTATGTGTTCAATTGTGGCTCTTGAGGGTAATTTTAAAGGAAATCATATGATTGATTTGTTAAAAGAAACTAAAAATCGTGGGGTGGATTCTACAGGGATATTTTTGGATGGTGATATTTTTTGGGATGTGGATTTGGATGGTATGTGTGATGATCGTAGTTATAATTTTGGTTTAGGTCATAATTTGCTTAGTATATTTAATTTAAGCGATGAGGTTAATTATCAGCCTGTTGAAAGTGATAATCTTGTTTTAATTTTTAATGGTGAGATATATAATTTTGAGTATTTATCGGATTTTTTAGATAGTTGTTATAAAAAAGAGGATTTTTTTTTAACAGATGCTTTTTTGTTGGTTTGGTTGATTGAGTATTTTTATCAGGAAAATAGTGATTTGTTATCTGCGGTTAAATCCACGATTTTAATGTTAGATGGGGATTATAGTTTTTGTGTTTATGATGGTGAGAATTTAGCGGCTGTAAGAGATCCTGTGGGTGTGAAACCGTTATTTTATGTTAAGGGCGATTATTTTAATGCAATTTCTAGTTCTAAGTCTTCATTAAATCGTATGGGATTTAATGATGTTAGAAGTTTAAAACCTAATGAGATTTTATATAATTGGGATGTTGTTGTTGTGGATGAGGGCATATCTAAGAAAAAAATGAGATTAAAGGGTGATATAAAAGAGCAGCTTAGGGATTTATTGGAGTGGGCTGTTTTAAAGAGGGTTTGTTATTTGGATGAAATAGCGGTTATTTTTTCTGGTGGTGTTGATAGTGCTATTTTAGTTTGTATTTTGTATGAAATATCTAAAAAGAAGTCTCTGGATATTAAACTTTATACTGTAGGTTCACAAAATTCAATGGATGTTAAGTTTGCGCGTAAATTAGCTGAGTATTTTGATTTGCCTTTGAAAGTACAGGATATAACAACAGAAATTGTAGAAGAGAATTTTGATGATGTTAAGTATGCTATTTGTGATGATAGTATTATGAAGTTGGGTGTGGGAATGACAATATATTTAGCATCTAAAATGATTCATGATGATGGTATTAGGGTGGCTATTTCAGGTCAGGGTGCGGATGAGTTATTTGCAGGATATAATAGGTATTTGAAATCTTTTTTTAATGGTACTCTTGAAGAAGAATTAAGGTATGATATTGAGAATATGTATCATGTAAATCTTGAAAGAGATGATGCTGTGTCTATGTTTAATAGTGTGGAGTTAAGAGTGCCTTTTTTAGATAAAAAATTGGTGGAGTTTAGTTTAAATATAGCTGCTGAGTATAAAATAAGTAGTGCGGATGATAAGATTCGTAAGAATATATTAAGACAAGTGGCTAAAGATTTAGGTTTGCCTGATGAATTTGTATATAGGCCTAAAAAAGCTGCTCAATATGGTACAGGTATTGATAAGATATTAAGAAAAAAGATTTTAAAAAATTAGATTTAATTTATACTATCCCAAGGGGAATAAGAAATAGGTGTTTTTTTTTAGAAGGGTTAGTTAAAATAAAACCTTTATTAATATTGACAAATAAATATATATTTTATTAAGTAATTTAGATAAAATTAATGGATATCTTTTTTTTAGGCTATAATAAAAAAGTTATAAGGGGGATTTAATTATGAAAATTGAAAAAGATGCAGAAAAGATTGTAAAAGAATTTTCAGAAAAATTAGAAGGTATTCCTGATTTTGAAGAAACATGGTATATTACTGATAATTTAAATCTCACACGTAAGGATGATTCTTGTGAAAAAAATCCTGATAAAATTTTAAGAAATGCTCGTATTGATAAAGATGGGAATCTTGTTGTTAAAAAGGCCGATTGGGTATAGGAAAAAAATTAAGTAGTTATTATAGTATAAGTGTGAATGGAGTTTTGGGAAAAATGAGAATAGATTTGGTTCTGGAGCTTATGGATGTTCCAGGGCAATTGGTTTCTGTACTTGAGCCTATTAGTGGTTTAGGTGCAAATCTTGTCACTGTTATTCATAAAAGGGATGTTAAAAATGAAAATGGTTTAATTCCTGTTCAATTAACATTAGAAGGGGAAAAAAGCAATCTTAATCAAGTTATTAAAAGATTCAATGAATTGGGCGTATCTATACTGGAAATGGATGGTGTGATAAAAAAAGAAAAAATAAGCACAATTCTAATTGGCCATATTATTGATAGAGATATTAGAGATACTATGGATCGAATTAATCAATTAGATGGTGTTTATGTAGTAGGTTTCGATATTCAACTCGACGGAGAACACAAATCATCTGCATTAATTAATATTGAAATAGACGTGGATAAAAAACAAATAGTTTTTGATAGAGTTGAAGAAATAGCTAAACAAAAAGAATTATTAATGATTAATGAAGTTTAAGGGATTTTTTTTTATGAAGGAATTTAAAGTCATTATTATGGGTTTTGGTGCAGTAGGTCAAGGAGTTGCTGAAGCCATTGCTCTTAAAAAAGAAATGATTCAAAAAGATTATGGGTATAATTTAAAAATAGTGGCAGCTGCAGATTCATCAACTTCAGCGATTTGTATTGAAGGATTAGATGAAAATACACTAGTTAAAACCAAAAAAGAAACTGGTAAATTAGCTGATTATCCGGAATATGGTTCTAATTTATCCGGACTTCAAGTTTTAGACAGTGTGGATTATGACTGTTTAATCGAATCTACTCCAACTAATATTGATGATGGTGAACCAGGTAAAAGTTTAACTTTAAAAGCATTTAATCAGGGTAAAGATGTGGTAACATCAAATAAAGGTTATTTAGCATTAAATTTTAAAGAAATTATTGATGCTGCACAGGAAAATAATGTGAATTTTAAGTATGAAGCAACAGTTGGCGGATCAATGCCTATTATAAATTTTGTTAAAGATACTCTTTCTAGTTGTAAGATATATTCAGTTATTGGGATTTTAAATGGAACTACTAATTATATTCTTTCAAGAATGACTTCTGAGGGATCTTCTTATCAAAATATCTTACGTGAATCTCAGGAGTTGGGAATTGCGGAGACAGATCCTACTAATGATGTTGAAGGAATAGATGCTGCATGTAAAACTGTTATTTTAGCTAATTCTCTTTTAAATATTCCAGCCACATATGATGATGTTGAAGTGGAAGGTATATCTAATATAACCTCTCAAGCAATTGATTTAGCTAAAAAAGATGGATATTTAATTAAATTAATAGCAGAAGTTTTACCTAATAATCTTAAAGTTTCACCACGGTTGGTTAAAAAAGGAAGCTCTTATGATGTTAACGGAACTTTAAACATGGCAAATGTTAAAACAGATCTTGCAGGAGACGTAAGTGTCAGTGGTTTTGGTGCGGGTTCTCTTGAAACAGCATCTGCAATCATTACAGATTTAATAAGTATCCTTAAAAACAAAAAATAATATAAAGAAGATTATTATGAAATATGTAATTTTTATTCCAGATGGGTCTAGTGATTATCCATTGGATGAATTAGGCGGTAAAACTCCTTTACAAGCAGCTAACACTCCACATATAGATAAACTAGCTAAAAAAGGCCTAGGGGGATTTACTAATAATGTCCCATCCCAATTCACCCCAGGCTCAGATGTGGCTAATATGAGCATCTTTGGATATAATCCTGAAGATTATTACACTGGCCGCGGACCTCTAGAAGCAGCAAGCATGAACATCCAAACATCTAACAACGATGTAATCTTTAGATGCAATATTATAACACAAAAAAATAATAATATGTGTGATTTTAATGCAGGCCATATCACTTCTCAAGAATCTGAAATATTAATCAATGATTTAAATAGATATTTCAATCAAAAATATGATAACTTTAAGGGAAAATTTTATCCGGGTATAAGTTATAGGAATCTATTTGTATACTCTTATGATAATGAGGAGACAGCTAATAAAATATCTAATTTAAACACCCTACCTCCTCATGATATAGTAGGTGAAAACTTAGATAAAAACACTAATTGGAATGATAAAGATGCTTTATTTATCAAACAAATAATGTGGGATGCAAAAGAATTTTTAAAAGATCATGAAATTAATAAAAAAAGAGAAACTCCTGCAAATATGATTTGGTTGTGGGGGCAAGGGAGAAAACCACTGCTTCCTGATTTTAATCAAACTTATGGTCTTAAAGGAGCAGTTATAACTGGAGTGGATTTACTTAAAGGAATAGGTATTTATGCAGGTCTTGATATTATAGAAGTTCCTGGAGCAACAGGATTTTTCGATACAAATTATAAATCCAAAGGACAATATGCTATCAATGCTTTAGATGATCATGATATTGTATTTATTCATATTGAAGCACCCGATGAAGCAGGTCATGCTGGAGATATAAAAGAAAAATTAAAAGCTATTGAAAATATTGATCAATATATAGTGGGGCCTATATTAGATTATTTAGAAGGCAAAGATTATAAAATGGCTATTTTACCTGATCATCCTACACCTATTGATGTAAAAACTCATACTCGTGATGATGTGCCTGTTGTAATGTATTCTACAACTAATCCTAAGTCTGATTTAGTTGAAGAATTTTCTGAAAAAGGTGTGGAAATAGGGTCTATTGTTAAAAAAGATGGTTATCGTTTGATTGAACGTTTGATAAATGATAATTTTTAATATTCTAAATATTTTTTTTTGGGTGGGGGTTGATGTTTATGGTTTTATTTAGAGGTGATTATAAGTCCAAGGCTTTAACTAAGCGGACTTTGATAAATGTTATTTTGCCTGCGGATAATAAAAGTTTTTTGGAAAATAGTGTGGATGAGGTAGAAAAGCCTTATAAGACGTTGTATTTGTTGCATGGGATGTTTGGAAATTGTGATACTTTTGTATCTAATACTGTTATTCAGGAGTTTGCGGAAAAGTATCATCTTGCTGTTGTTCTTCCGAGTTGTGATAATTCTTTTTATTTGGATAAGCCTGATGAATTTCTTTATTATGGTAAATATGTTGGTGAAGAATTAATAGATTTTACAAGGAGTGTTTTTCCGCTTTCTTGTAGTAAGGATGATACTTATATAGCTGGATTTTCTATGGGTGGTTATGGTGCTATTAGGACTGGTTTGATGTATAGTGAGAAGTTTTCTGCGATTGGTGCGATTTCACCTGCTTTGATTACTTATTTTTTAGATAGGGCTAGGGATGATTTGGATTGTATAATGGATTCTAGACAGTATGCTGAGTCTGTTTTTGGGTCGTTGAGTGATGTTAGGGGTTCGGGTAAAGATCCGTAGGATTTGGTTGATT
>CANQZY010000055.1 GCA_947628455.1 uncultured Methanobrevibacter sp. | reverse complement strand
CAAGAGGAGCAGCATTCACCCTACCAGCCAACGTACTAGGCCCTGTATGTGATATGTGCTCAGCACTAACAGCTATCACCTACGCAGGCATACTAGCATACAGAGACACCGTAACACAAATACTAGGCGCACCAGCAGGATTTGCACAAAACATGGCAAAAGAATCATTAACACAAATAACCAACCTCATGACCGACGCTGGTATTGACAAAATGGATAAAGAATTAAATCCAGGCGCACTATTAGGTACCGCAGACTCCATGAACTTCGGCCCACTAGCTGAAATCGTGCCAACAATATTAGCTGACTTAGAAAAAAGAAGCTAAAAAATAAAAAGATAAACATAAAAACTTTAAAAAAACACATAGAGTTGATTTAAAAAAAATTTTCCCTAAATCAACTCTTTTTAAAAAAAGAACTTATTTTTTAATATTTAAAAAAAACCTTTTTACATTTTAAATCAGTGTTTTTTTTATTATTTTTTTTTTAGCTATTAAAAAATAAGTTTAAATTTTTAAAAAAAAAAATGGGTATTGTAAAGGAAATTAGATTATATTAATAAATTTTGATTTGATAGGTGGATTGTTAATTTTGATTGAAGAAATTCTAAAAAAAGCAGAGCGTAATAAAAAAATTGATGATGAAGAATTTCTTCAGCTATTTTTTATAGAGGATAAAGAAGATTTGGATAAATTATATCAGAGTGCGGTTCGTATTAGGAATAAGAATTTAAAGGAGATTAAATTAACATCTACTGTTCATATTACTAATAAATGTCAGGTTAAACCTAGATGTCATTATTGTGGATTTGCAGTTAATACATCTAGAGATGGGTATTATGAAGGATTTTTTAAATCTGATGATGAGATAAGGGATGCTGTTTGATCTATTGAAGAGTCTAATATTCCGAGAGTTAGTTGTTCGGGAGGTCATGGGTATAAAGGTAAGCAGGCGGTGAAAGCGGCGCGGATTGTTAAAAATGAGACTGATTTGGAGATATTGGTTAATGTGGGTGCGGATTTGACTGAGGAGTCTGTTAATGAGTTATGTGAGCTTAATAGTGATACTGTTTGTTGTAATTTAGAGACTGTTAATGAAGAGGTTTTTAATAGAGTTAAGCCGGGGGAGAATTTGGAGGTGAATGTTTGTGAGATGGTGAGTGATGCGGGAATGGAACTTTCATCAGGTTTATTGTTAGGTTTGGGTGAAAGTCATGAAGATCATTTGAAACATTTAAGGTATTTGAGTGAATTTCGAACTTTGGGTGAAATTCCTATTATGGGGTTTAATCCTTATAAGGATACTCCTATGGAGAATCATCCGGTTTATCCTTTGAAAGAGCAGTTGAAAGTGGTGGCTATTGCGCGTATAATGTATCCGGATATTAGGATTACTGTTCCTACACCTACTATTGGGCCTAAGAATGTGGAGTATTCTTTAAATGCGGGTGCGAGTAATTTGGCGACTGTGATAGCTGATAATTATCCTTTGGAGGTTAAGGGTGTGGGTTCGCCTAGTTATGGTAATTTGGATGATGTTGTTGAAGTTATTAGGAAATTAGGTTTAAAGCCGCAGTATCTTAAAAAGAATTGATGTTGATTGGGTTTTTTTTAGCTGAGCTATTTAGAGTAAAAGTATATGTATGGGAAAAATGAGTTTAGAGGAAATTATTAGAAATGCTTATGAAGAGTCTGAGAATTATTCTCGTGAGGGTGATAGTTTAAAAGAAGTGGAGGCTATTCAGGATTATATTAGGAGTTCTAGGAAAGTTTATGTTCCTAATAAGAATGGTATTAAAGTGGATGTTTTGAATAGTGTTTTGGATGAGTTTAATCTTTCGAGAGCGGAGATTTTGCAGATTGATACTAATTTTGCTGATGTTAATCGTTGTCCTGCTATAGGTAAAGCGCATATGGCTTTGGATCAGAGTGATGCGGATTTGGTGATAGCTAGGGGTAGGTTAGGTGTTCCGGGTTCGGGTTCGCTTCTGGTTTTTATGGATAATAAAAGTCGGATTTTGACTGCGGGTAGTTCTGCTTCTCATGCATTGCATGATAAAAGTATAGAGGAAGCTGTTTATAGTGAGGCTGTAGAAGCATTGGAGAAAGTTGGTTTTAAAAGGATAAAAAAAAATATTTGAATGTGTGTATTGGGGGGTTTTTTTTATAGTTAATATGAGAGTTGATAGTGGTATTACTGATGAGGTTTTCACATTAAAGTCTGAGATTGAATTGATTGATATTTTTAATGAGATTATTGATAAAAAGTCTAGTGTATGTTATGATTGGGCTTTGCAGTTTGATAGAACAAATAGAGTTGTGGTTATTGGAACTTATTTTACGGGTGTGGGTATTGTTAAAAAATTATCTAGATTTTTTGATGATGTTTTGTTGATTGATATTTATCCTCATCTTAAGGAGTTTTTAAATGTTCCTGTGGGTGGTTGGTTAGGTGAGGATGAGTTTTCTAGAATTGTGTTTTCTGATGATTTGGGTTTGATTTATAGTGGTGATATAGTTATAGATACTACTGGTTTGGGAGGTATCACAGTCGATCAATCTAAACGTTTGGATGTGGAAGGATTTTTAATAGAAGATCCGATTGCTGAAGATAATGATAGGCTTCTTCATAATAAGAATAATATTTATGATAGATTAAACGCAGTTAAATCCCCTCAAAAAAGCATACTAAAAACTCAAGGATTAAACACCAAAACATCCGGAACCATGACACTCACTATCGCAGTATTAAATAACTCATTAAACCAAGCTTTAGCCATAGAAGGAGTACTGTATGCTGCTTGTGAGATGGGATTTTTTGAAGAAACCATATTCAAACAAAAAGACATCACTCAATTTCTAAAAAGTATAAAAAAACCAGCTATGAAAGTATCTAGCATAAATCTATTTAATTGTGATGAAATTATTAAAAAACAACTTAACCAAATAAAAAGCAAAATATATTGTATTTGTGATTATAATGAAACTTTCACAGATTATTAATTTAATAGAAAAGAAAATTCCTAAAAGTTTAGCTATTGAAAATGATTTTATAGGTCTTATGGATGATTATGATTTAAATCAGGATATAGGCAATATTTATATTATGATGGATTTATATGAAAGTGATGTTTGGAGTTTGGAATATGATGATTTGGTTATAACTCATCATAAGCCTCTTTTTATACCTGAGATTCCTACTTATGTTTTGCATTCTAATTGGGATGTTATTGATGGTGGGTCTAATGATGCTTTAGTTGAGAAGTTGGGTTTGGATGTTGTGGGTGTTTTTGATGAGGATTTGGGTATTGGTAGGATTTGTAGGTTGAATGGGAGTTTGGATGATTTTTTTGCGACTGTTGTGGAGGAGTTTCCTTTTGCTCAGATTGTAGGTTATCCTGAGAGTTGTGATAGGGTGGGTGTTATTTCGGGTTTTGGTTTGAAAAATCCGGGTTATGTTGAATTGGCTAGGGATGAGGGTGTTGGTGTTTTGGTTTCTGGTGATTTGACTCATGATGTGGGTGTGTTGGCTAATAATTTGGGTGTTTGTTTGGTTGATATTGGTCATCATTTTAGTGAGGTTCCGGGTTTGTATTGTTTGGGGGAGTTTCTTTTAGGTTGTGGTTTAAAGTGTGTGGTTGTGGATAATGGTGCTCCGTGGAAACCATTAAATATAACACGTGATATATAGATAGATTGATCATATATGATATCACAACTAGAAGACCAATTAAAACCACGAGGAAGAGTGGATCTAATAGGACTTGGAAGATTAGGTTTAAAAACAGGTTTAAATCTAATTCAAGTACATAGAGGCGGGCCTAAAGAAATAGCTGCATTTGACGGGCAAAAAATATCTCCATCCGACATCATATTCACACTTAACGGAGCACAACCCGGAACATACAAAACAGATTTTTTAAAAAAACTATGCACACACGACCCTGATTTTAGAAACATTATAAGCATAAAAAAAGACATAAACACCGACAATATCGACCTAATAAAAGGCGATGTGGTTATTATTGAAATAGCTGGAGGAAACACTATTCCTATTGCTGCAGAAATCATAAAACATGTTCATAGCTATGGAGGTAAAACCATAGGAACCGGAGGAATATTCGGCCTAACAACCGAAAACATAACTATAAAAGATATATCACAATATTCTAACAATAACCCTGTTGTAGATGAGCTTAGAAAAGAAGGAATACATGAAGATCATTTAATCATAAGCACTAATACATTCATAAAAGATAAACAACCCATCACACCTTATGTTTTAGATAAAATTGCTGATAAAATCACAGAACACGCTCTAAGATTATTATGATTAAAATAGCTACTGCAGAATGTTTTACTCATGGGAAAATTGGCAGAGAAATACATGCGCTAGGACAAGGATATGAAGGGAATTTTGGATTAGAATATATTAAAAATCCTCAAAAATATGGTGATTTTAACTTCAACAATTTAAGTCTAAACTGCAGTTTATTTATCCCTACATTAGATGCGGTTAAAAGTATTTTAAAAATAGAAAATCCCCCTAAACCTCATAGTTTAATTAAAGGAATAAAAGTTTATGATGAACCAAAAGATAAAGAAGTATCACGATTAATGGCAGAATCTGTGAAAAAACAAACACAATGTGATATAGCAATCGGAACAACCGCAGGAATAGGAAGAGGGGGAATTTCTATAATTAGTGATAAATTTAAAATCACAACTACATCGGATATAAAAGCAGATTTAACCCAAAATAATAACAGTCAACAACTATATCTTCGACAAGAAAATGGAATTCGAAAAACTTTAGATATTTTATTGTTAGCTTTAAATAAAAAATTTGAGCAAATAGAAAAGTTAGAAAATATAGAAATCAATTTTTAAAAAAATAATTCTTTTTTTTTAAAAGCCTTAGGGGGGATTCGAACCCCCGACTTCCACCTTACCAAGGTGGCGCTCTACCAGCTGAGCCACTAAGGCATTACTTTTTATTTTTTTTTCTCTTTTTAGAATAGTTAAAAAAGAGAGAATTTTTTTTTAGATTATATCTTTTTTTTAAAATGAATTAAATAGTGCAGGGGAAGGGATTCGAACCCTCGAAGGCCTATACCAGAGGATCTTAAGTCCTCCCCCTTTGGCCGCTCGGGCACCCCTGCATAAACATAATAACAATAATACATATTGTGCTTAATAATATATAAAACTATTGGATCACCTACTTGTGCCGTCATAACTACCACATGCTTCTACCCATAAATTATTTTATTAAAAAAAAATAAAATATATACATTAGAAAATAAAATATATAAAATTATATTTTTTAGGTGGTTTATTTTGATTAAAATAGATATGGAAGAATGCGGAATTTGCGAAGACTGTATCGATGTATGTCCAGAACAAGCCATCCGAAAAAAAACATACATCATAGAAATTGACCCGGACAAATGTGAAAACTGCGAAGAATGTATGCTAGTATGTCCTGTGGGTGCAATATACGACGATGAAGAATAATTTAGAATTTTATATTATACTTATGAGAAATTTTTATTATGAAAAAACCTGAATTTACAATTGTGGATTATATAATAATCATCATCATTATTGCAGTTATAATTTTTGCATTCATCCACATAACATCCGATGATGAAGATAACAGCCAAGAATCATCATCCTATGATTCATCCACCTTAAATAAAATTGTGGAAAAATACCTAAGTTATTACAATCAAGGAAAAATAGTTAAAACCACTATCTCTGGTTTAAACTCCACTAACAATAAAGAAATAGAAATACACGCTAACATAATATGGATGGGAGATGGTGGAGGATCCACTATCAAAGCATTAATACAGACAGAAGATGGTGAAAAATATTACGCAGGATTATATAAAGATTTTCCCAACGCAGATATCTATTTGGATAAAATGTCTCTAGAGGTAGATTCTGAAAAATATGAAAATTTAACTGAATTTCATATAAAACCTGAAAATATCACTTCACTTTCACAATTAACCCAGAAAATAGGAAACTATAGCAATTATGAAATTTCAACCACTATTACAGTTAATGATCTAGACGGTAAAACATATCAAGATATTGTAAATAATTTAATTGAAAATCACAAACGATTATCCATCACATCATCCAATGTAGGTTTAAATGAACAAATAACCATAACCCGAGGCACAGCTGAAGAGATTAATCTGGCAAGCAACATCCTAGGAAATATCGATGGATTAACAGACGATATCACCATACGTGTTTATAATTGCACTCCCGCTGAGCAAACACAAATTGAAAATGAATATAATGTGAATATCATTAAAACCTACTAAAAAAAAAGAAAAAAGAAAAAAGAAGAAATATATGAGTGTTATTTATAATAAAATAGTGGTAATTTTAAATAAAATTACGGATGAGTTTAAAAAATCATTTATATTTACTACTATATTTTCTATTCTAAATTTTATAGAAAAAAAATGGGTGAATAGTTTCTTTTTTAAAAGACTTTATCCTTCTGGGAATTTTTTAGGATTTATTCAAAAAAATAAAATACTTAATAATTATATTTTTTCACCTTTGATTGTGCTTGTGGTTTTTTCAATTTTTTTATTGTTATCTTTAAATAGATTAAGTTTTAGTTTATTTATTTCTATTATTATTGGATTTGTTGCTTTTTTTATAGGCTCTGTAGTTATTCCTAAATTTTTACTCAATAATACAGGTAAAATTATTATTAGTTTTAAAAGTAAAGATATGTATAGTTTGGGATTTTGTTTAATTTTAGTATCTGTTGTATTTTTTTTCATTTCTATAGTTTCGGTTGGCGGTATTCCTATTTTAAATCCTTCTATTAGATATTTGCTTAAACCTATTTTCACAATGCCTGTTTTTCTAATAATTCCCGGAATATGTATCATTGCAAGTGTATATCTTAAATATTATCATGAACAAAAGATTACACGACAACAAGCGCGTTTTAGATTTCTTTGCTTAATTATTCTAAGTTGTGTTTTTTTATTAGCACTAGGATATAGAACTCCATTATTAGCAGTTCTACTTGTGATAATTATTATGGGCTATTATGGTGATATTTTAGCTGTATGGGAAGTTGTAATAGGTGCTTTAATCGGCATAGGAGCCATTATGGGCATCGGATATTATCGCTCATTAAGCGAATATACTGTTAGTTCAGCTATAAGCCCTTTCTACACTCTACAAACCAGAGCAGACTTCACACTACATGTACTAGACCTATTAAATTATATTGGAGGAAACTTCGGAATAACACATGGAGACATATTAACCGGAGCTATTCCTGGAAGCGAACTAGGACCACGTATGATGGTGGGTAAATTAATAGACTGGAGAAGCGAAGTAACCGTAACACCCTCACTAATCGGCCAAATGGTCGCTGATTTTGGCAAAATTGGAGTAGGAGTGGAGATGTTTATTCTAGGTTTTATTCTAGGAATAGGATTTAAAATAATGAGAAAAACCAACAACTATTTTTATATCGGTTTATATAGTTTAATTTTAAGTTATTCTATATTAGGTGTGGAAACTGGAATTTTAGATATCCAAGTATTAGTCTATTTTGGCCTAGCTCTTTTTATTTATTTAATTTATATTGCTAAAAATGATAATTTATGTTAATTAATTTTTCTTTTTTTTGTAGTTATTACCTATATTAAAGAATAATACTTTTTTGTATTACTTTAATAACATTTATAAGAGACAATAAACTATACATTAACTTGTCGAAGGAAATCCCTTAAAAAAGGAATCTAACGACAAAGTATTACTCTTAAACCAATATACAAGCAAATAGTAATACTACAGAAAAAATACTGGGAGGTAAAACTTAAATGCATATACCCGATGGCTTTATACCTTTATGGCAATGTGCTATATATTATATAATTTTAATTATAGCACTATATTGGTCAGGCAAATGGGCAGAAAAAAATATGAATGAAAAAAGAATTCCTCTATTTGGAGTTTTAGCTGCAGGAATATTTGCAATAATGAGCATGAACATTCCCATACCATTCGGAACAAGCGGCCACATGGTCGGAGGAGCGCTCGTTGCAATAATATTCTGCGCACCACAAGCAGCAGTACTCATATTCACAGTAGTACTTCTAATACAAGCACTATTATTCGGAGACGGCGGAATAACAGTACTAGCAGCAAACGTGCTAAACATGGCAATAATCGGCGGAGGAATAGGACTATACACCTTCAAAGGACTAAAAAAATTATCGGAATATA
>CANQZY010000054.1 GCA_947628455.1 uncultured Methanobrevibacter sp. | reverse complement strand
TAAAATTAGAATCTTTCAACCCCACCGGCAGCATCAAAGACAGAATCGGAGTATCACTAATCGAAGATGCAGAAGAAAAAGGCCTTTTAAAAGAAAACTCAACAATCATCGAACCAACCAGCGGAAATACAGGAATAGCATTAGGCTTCGCAGCAGCATCCAAAGGCTATAAACTAATACTCACAATGCCCGAAACAATGTCTGTTGAAAGAAGAAAATTATTATCAGTATTTGGAGCAAAAATCGTTTTAACTGACGGATCTAAAGGAATGAACGGAGCCATCGAAAAAGCAAAAGAACTACAAAAAGAAACCCCCAACAGCATAATATTACAACAATTCAACAATAAAGCAAACCCCCAAATCCATAAAGAAACCACAGCCCAAGAAATACTAAGAGACACAAACGGCGATCTAGACATTGTTGTCATGGGCGTAGGCACAGGAGGAACATTAAACGGAATAGCAGAAGTTCTAAAAAAAGAAATACCCCACATATCCATAGTAGCAGTTGAACCATACACCTCCCAAACCTTAGCTAAAGGCGAAAAAGGACCTCATAAAATCCAAGGCATTGGCGCAGGATTTATTCCAAACATCTTAAACACAGACCTAATCGACGAAATAATCCCCGTAAAAGATGAAGACGCAGGCAACACTCTACTAGCTCTAGCTCGCGAAGAAGGAATATTCGCAGGAATATCATCCGGAGCAGCCACTTACGCAGCATTAAAACTCGCAAAAAAACCCGAAAATAAAGGAAAAAGAATACTAGTAATACTACCAGATAATGGCGAAAGATACCTTTCACTAGATTGGATTTTTAAATAGTTTTATTAACTTCCAACTCTAAAAAAAATAAATATCAATAAAATTAGATAGAATCTTGATTATAAAAAAAATATCCCCCACTGGATTTATACAAAAACACTGAGGTTTAATTTAATGTTTAAAAATCTAAAAGAAGAAATTCAAGTTATCAAAGATAAAGATCCAGCAGCACGCTCTACCCTAGAGATATTTTTATGTTATCCAGGATTCTACGCTATTTTATTCCATAAATTAAGCCATTACCTATGGACACATGGTTTTAAATTATGGGCCAGAATCAATTCCAATCTATGCCGTTTTTTAACAGGTATTGAAATACACCCTGGCGCAACAATCGGAAAACGAGTTTTCATAGACCATGGAATGGGAGTAGTAATAGGAGAAACAGCCATCATCGGCGACGATGTCTTAATCTACCAAGGCGTCATTATCGGAGGCACAACAACAAATAAAGGAAAAAGACACCCCACTATAAACAAAGGCGTTGTTATAGGAGCCGGAGCAAAAGTAATGGGAAACATCACCGTCGGAGAATACTCTAAAATAGGCACAGGAGCAGTCGTACTTAAAAACGTACCATCCCATTCCACATGTGTCGGTGTTCCAGGAAGAATAGTTAAACGCAAAGGCATATCAAAAAAAGTTGACCTAGACCATGATAAACTCCCCGATCCTATGGCAGACATAATCAATTCACTCGTAAAACATCAAAAAGAAAGCGACCAACAAATCAAAATTTTATATGAAAAAAATAAAATTTGCTTAATAAATGAAAAAGAATCAGGAGATTAAAAAAAAATGAAGCCACCTTGCGAAATTGTTGTATGGTATGTAATTCCAGCTATTAGATCAGAATTAGCTAAAGAGTTATTAAGCCTCGGAATGAAACAAAAAAACGTATCAGAATTAATGGACATCACACAACCTGCGGTTTCTCAATATATGACAGATAAAAGAGGCAGCGGAATCAAATTAACTGACAATGTTAAAAAAATGATTAAAGACTTCGCATGCCAACTATATAAAGGAGAAGCTAAAAAATCAGATATTATAAATAGAACTTGTTTAATATGCAAACAAATTAAAACTGAAGATGTTTTAAATCAACTTAATATCGATCGAGAAGAATTAGATAATAATTGCAAAGCATGTTTAGGATCTGAATCACCAAACTAAGGGAAAACTATTTAAACTATAATATTCATATTTTATATTTGTATTTTATTTTTTTAAGGCAAGATGACCGAGTGGCTTAGGTGCGTGGCTGCAGACCATGATACTGGGGTTCAAATCCCTATCTTGCCTTTTCGATTAATCTCAAATAATTCGACTTTTGGAGTTATTTTTTATGAAAATTTATTCTACACTCACCCGTAGAAAAGAAAATTTAGAAACTATTAATAATAACAGAATTAATTTATTTGTATGCGGCCCTACCGTGTATGATGATGCACACATTGGTCATGGCAGAACTTACATCTCTTTTGACACAATTAAACGCTATTTAGAATTTAAAGGATATTCTGTATTCTACATTCAAAATATAACAGATATTGATGATAAAATAATCAATCGCGCAAAACAAACCAACAGCAACCCAATCGATATAGCACGCAAATTTGAAAAAAGATACATTGAAGACATGAATAAATTAAACGCCAATAATGTCAATTTATTTGCAAGAGCCACCGATCATATTAACGAAATAATCAACCAAATCCAAAGATTAATAGAATCAAAATTCGCATACGAAACCGAAGACGGCGTATACTTCGAAATTGAAAAATTCCCAGAATTCGGAAAACTCTCAAACAGAGATCCAAAAGAACTAAAATCCCATAGAAAAATACCCGAAACCAATAAAAAAAATACAAACGATTTCGCTTTATGGAAAAAAAGAAACCCCACAACCGAACCCACTTGGAATTCACCATGGGGAGCCGGAAGACCAGGATGGCACATAGAAGACACAGCCATCACAGAATACTATTTCGGAGAACAATACGATATCCATGGAGGAGGACTAGATCTAATATTCCCACACCACGAAGCAGAAATCACACAAATGGAAGCACTCAGCGGAAAATCACCCATGGCAAACTACTGGATGCACACAGGATTTTTAAATGTAAACGGAGAAAAAATGTCCAAATCCTTAAACAATTTCATCACTATCCGCGAATTACTTAAAGATTATGACCCCGAAACATTCAGATTCTTCGTTTTATCCACACACTACCGAAGCCCCATCGATTTTTCTAAAAACTCACTCAACCAAGCCGAAAAAAGCTTATCTAAAATTAAAAAATTTTACATGAATATAAAAGAAAATATTAAAGAAAATAACATCAAACCATCTGAATACACACCACTTAAAAATGCCATAAACAATTTTTTCAATGCAATGGACGATGATTTTAACACCCCCAAAGCCATATCCACCATATTTAACTTAATCAATAATTACGATAAAAACGAAGTTTCCAATAATGATCTAATAGCCATCAAACAATTTCTAGACGACGCTAGCCAAATTTTAGGAATTAATTTTGAATATAACCAATCCAACAACGACAATCTACTTTTAGAACTAATATCCAATATCCGAAATGATTTAAGAGCAAATAAACAATATGAGCTATCTGATAAAATCAGAGAAGACCTTAATAAATTAGGCTACCAAATCAACGACTCATAAACTAAAAAAAATATTATATATTTTACACTAAAATAATAATTTTTAAAATATATATAATATCCTACTTTTTTTAAAAAAAATATAAATTAAATAAAAACACAATTATTTAAATATCCTACTTCTTTTTTTAAAATATAAATTAAATAATAAAAACACAATTATTTAAATCCATTAATAAAAACTGTAATTTATTTTATTTTTTCGATAATTCTAACGGAAAATCTTTTAATCTTATTTTTAAATAACGAATAGTATTATTTTTACCCCCCCCCCAAATATTTTATTATTCTTGATTTGAATAATTTTCAATCCTTAATTTTAAATAATAATTAGTTTAAATATTTATATTATGAAAATTGTGATGATAAGTATATTTCCACCAAATAATGGTGGCGTGGAGAAACATACATATACTTTATCTAAAAAACTTATCGAAAATGGACATGAAGTTTTTTTAATCACACTTCCATATAATGGTAAAAAAATCAGTTCTTTTGATGGAATACACATTATCCAAGCAAATATGATAAATATACCCTTTTTAAAAGAATTAAGTCTCATGATAAGTGTTAAAAAGATATTGAATAATCTTATTAAAAAAGAAAATATTGATATTATACATTCACATATATGGGGAGGCATGGCAATAGGAGCCATACAATTGGGAAATAAATATAATATCCCTACATATATGACCGTTCATTTTTCTGATATAGAATATGTTTTTAACAACCCTTTACAAAAAAGATTCGCCAAAAAAATATTAAATAATGCTAATAAACTCTTAGCTGTAAGCAATGATATAATAGATGAATTAAATAGTTTAAATATTAAAAATATTAAAGAAAAAACATCACTTCATTTAAATGCAGTCGATATTAATAAATTCAAAGAAATAACCCCCAAAACTAAAAAAGAAACACCCACTGTAATCTTTGTAGGAAGATTAGCCAAACAAAAAAATTTAACCCTACTACTAGATGCTAAAAAACAATCAAAAATAGATTATAAATTACTTATTGTTGGAGACGGACCTTTAAAAGACAATCTGGAAAATAAAGTGAAAAATGAAAAAATTTCAGATATTAAATTTTTAGGCCATAGAGATGATATTGAAAAAATACTTCCACAATCCGATCTTTTTGTCCTACCCTCTCATTTTGAAGGACTTAGCATTGCTTTAATAGAAGCATTAGCATGTGGATTACCTGTTATTGGCAGCGATATTAAAGGAATGCGCCAAATAATCACACCTGATGTAGGATTACTATTTCAACCAAATGATCCCCTATCACTTGCACATACCATAGATAAAATCCTAAGCAATGAAGAATTATATAACAAATTCAAATCTAACACACGTAAAAAAGCAATGAAATTTTCCGAAATGAAAATACCCTACACAGAAATCACAACATAACTAAATGAAAGGGAGAGAGAGCTATTAACAAAATAAATACAAACAATTATCTAGTATCAGTAATTATACCCACATATAATGGAGGAGAAGATCTAAAAACTTCAATCGATTCTATTATTAATCAATCCATAGGTTTTGAAAATATAGAATTAATAATCGTAGATGATGCATCAACAGATAACCTCACCAAAAAAATCATGCTAAACTACCAATTACAATATCCTCAAAACATTAAAACTATTTTTCTAGAAAATAACTCAGGCTTTCCCGGCAAACCTAGAAATGAAGGCATGAAATATGTTACCAGCGATTATATATTATTTTTAGATGCAGATGATTATTATCTTAAAGATGCATTAGAATTACTCTACCATACTATAACCAAATATAATTCAGATATAGTAATCGGATGCTATTACATTAATGAAAAAGGACATAAAAAATTAAGCATAACAGACATGGATAATAACATTATTAATATGGACCCGCTCAAAAATCAAAATAACTTTGATAAATTATGTGTTATTAATTCATGCACTGCATGGTCTAAAATTTATAAAAAAGAATTCATCTTCAATAATAATTTAAAATTTATAGAAGATGCTAATGCTGAAGACGTTCATTTTTATATAAATATTTTAAAACATTCAGCTAAAGTCACAGTACTTCCCCAAAATGTGGTATATAATTATGAAATATATGATGATTCAACTATCCACGATTATGACTTAGATCTATTTAACCATATACTTCTAGGAGCACATTACACTATTGAAATATTAAAACAATTAGAATTAAAAACTGATCGAGTACTATTTGAAATCATAGGAGTACTATTATTAGTTTTTTTCAATTTAAAGAACAATTTAAAAAAAGACGCAGCCTTAAAAATTTATAAAATAGAAAAATATTTAGAAAAAAAATTCAATTTCCACATGAAAAGCACAAGAATAGAAGTCAATCTATTAAATAAAACAATCATGGAAAAAAAATTCAAAAAAGCAATATTCATATCCAATATCTACAAAATCGCATACAGCAATAAAATTATTAAAAAAATATATCAAAATATAAGAAAAGAATAAAATGGGAGATAAAATATAATGATTGATAGAGAAAATTATTTAATTTCTGTTATTATGCCCACATATAACAGAGGAGACAAATTAATAAAATCTATTAATTCCATTATCAACCAATCTATTGGATTTGATAATATAGAATTAATAATAGTCGATGATGCATCTACAGACAATACTACTAAAAAAAATATATTAAACTATCAATCACAATACCCTGAAAATATCAAACCTATTTTTTTAAAGAAAAACTCCAAATATCCCGGAAAACCCCGAAACATCGCTTTAAACCAAGCTACAAGTAATTACATAATATTTTCAGATGATGATGACACCTATAAAAAAGACGCTTTCCAAATACTATATAACGGAATAACCAAATACAAATCAGATATGGTAATGGGCAGATACGTATACACCAATAGAAAATTCAAACAAATAGAAGAATCTGAAAGCGATTTTATAGATGTAAACCCCTTAAAAAATCAAAAAACATTCGATATATTAAGCACAGCTAACGGAGGAGGAACATGCGCCAAACTCTACAATAAAAACTTCATCTTAAACAATAACATAAAATTTTTAGAAAATGGCAACATGGAAGACGTATATTTTTATTTAAACGTGTTAAAAAAAGCAAATAAAGTTACTTTCTTCATAAACCAACCCATATACATCTATAACATTTATGATGAATCCACAATTCATTCACACAATATAAAACTAGCAAAAAACATGATCCAAAACATGTACAATGTAATTGACATATTAAAAGACATTAAACTAGACTCCAACCATATTTTATCCTATCTAATAGGTCAAATATTATTAGTCTTCACAGACTCCCCTAAAAAAGATAAAGAAAAAATCATCAATGACATCTACAAACTCGAAAAACACCTACAAAAAGAACTAAAATTCAACACCAAACTACCAAAAAAAGAAATATCCATATTAAACCAAGCAATAATGCAAAAAAAATTTAAAAAAGCAATATTCATATCAAACATATACCAAAAATTATATAACAATAAAAAAATCCAAAAACTATACCAAAAAAACAGAGGATCAACATAAAAAGAAAAATTATCTCATAATAACATACCACTCCCACATTTTTTTTTTTTAAATTTATAATTATAACAAAAAAAAAATTTTAGATTTAAATAATTAAATATAAAAATTATTTTTTTTTCCTGCAAAAATAAAATAATTTTTTTTATTAAAATATTACAATAAAAAAAAGATCACATATAAAAATACTTTCTAAAAAAAAAAGAAAATATCAAAACTCTATAAATTTTTATATGTTGTTGTAAATAAATAATATTATTAATCACAATTTTATATTTTATTAGATAATATTAATATTGGTTAAATGTAAAATTAACAAAAATAATTCATCGCCATTAGTAGCACTATTATCAGTGAATGTGGAGTTGTTTATATCATTAGAAGTACCAATGTACTATTTTTTATACATTCAGATAATAGTGCTACCAATGGCGGTAAAATTATTTATATTAAAATTTCAATAAAAATACTATTATTTTAACCAGACAATACCCTCTTTTGTTCATTGGCAAAATATTATAATGATAATTTTACAAAACACTATTTTTTTTAAGAATTTAAAATCAAGAATAAAAATTAATCCCCTAAACATCCTGGTTTATTTAATTAGAGAAAAAAAAAGAGAATTTCCTTTCTAATATCCTATTTTGGATAAATAATACCTAAAAAAAGAGTATATTTCCACTCTAAAAAAGAAAATAACAATGGGCACTAGTATGATGATATATTTTATAAAATTAAATGATAAGGGATTTATATAAAATAGAAGTGCCTGTAAGTAGTGAAAACCACGCAAATTTATCATACCACAGTTACTAAAATTAATGCAACTGAAGACAATATTAAAAATCACTAAAACTTCAACAGGCACTAAGTAGTAATAGTGGTACTTTATATTTAAATAATACTATTTAATTAAAAAAAATACTTCAATAAATAATAAAAAAAAATAATAATTCCCATTTAAATAGTAATACAAGTTTTTAAAATTACAATTAAAATAGAACATATAAAATTTTATAATTAAATTTTTTTTTTACTTTTAATATTATAGTAAGAAAAATCAAATTAACATAACTCAAAATCTTAATTCACCGATAACACTATTTAAAATTTTATATTTTAAAATGATACTAGTTTCTATTAATATTCAAATCATTTAATACCTTTTTTTTTGAATTTATTCACAATCTTTTTTATTATTTAATATTATTTTTTTTAAAGAAATAATTTTATTTTTAGTTTTAGCTGATTTTTAGATTTTCCTTCTATATTCTCTGATTTAGACTTATCTACCCCCCCCCCCGGATATTTTAAATAAGGAT
>CANQZY010000053.1 GCA_947628455.1 uncultured Methanobrevibacter sp. | reverse complement strand
CAATACTCTTTATGAACTTTTTTTAATATAGTAATAATAGTTGGTGTTATTTTTGGTGAAAAAAGGATATAGCGAAGAAAGAGATTTGGTCCATAAATTATGGGAAAGAAATTTTGCAGCAATGAGGGTTCCAGCATCAGGAGGAGCTACCAAAAAACCATTACCTGATGTAGTAGCAGGAAATGGAAAATTATATCTGGCAATTGAAGTTAAAACTACAAAAAAAGATAGAATTTACGTTAATAAAATTCAAATTGATGAATTAGAAGAATTTTCCCAATTATTTGGTGCTAAATCATACGTTGGTATTAAATTCAAAAATATGAAATGGTTGTTTTTAGAACCAGAAAATGTTGAGAGAACTAAAAATAATAATTATCGTATTGATAAAGAGTATGCCTTAGAAAAAGCTTTAGAAATTGATGAAATTACAGGTATTGATAAACAATTAAAATTATAATATTGAGGGTAATATTTATATACTAATGTTGATTTAAATAATAATATATCATTAATTTGATAATATTGTATATGGGGTTATGGTGTAACCTGGCATCATCTGGGACTCCAGTTGTCTTTGAAGAAAAAAATTTTATACGCGTAAAAGTTCTGAGCAGTATTTCCATATTGTTGTGATGATCAATTGGAGTACTGAGGCAAGAGAAATCCCAGGATTGGGGTTCAAATCCCTATGACCCCATTTTAAACCAATAAATATTTTTTTTATCTGTAATAAACTATATAATTACTATGAACATAAATAACATTATTTTTATAGAAGGCTTAGGATCTGACTCAAACTGTTACTTAATAGAAGATACATTAGTTGATACTGGAACTGGTCAAAATCAAAAGTATTTATTTTCTAAACTTAGAGAAAATGGAGTCGAACCTGAAGATATTAAACTTATTGTTAACACTCATTGTCATTATGATCATGTTGGCGGAAACAAATTTTTTCCAAATGCTAAAGTAGCTATCGGCAAAATTGATGGTGATGCCATTAAAGCTGATAATGATCCAAATACAGCCTCCAATCTTTTTGGTCATTCTATTGAAAGGCATGATGTAGATATTGAACTTGAAGAAGGAGATAAAATTAAAAATTTTGAAGTTATACATACACCTGGCCATTCTAAAGGAGGTATCTGTTTGTGGGATGGTGAAAATCTAATTTGCGGAGATACTATTTTTGCAAATGGTGGTGTTGGACGTATAGATATTGGTGGAGATTACAATGACATGAAAAAGTCAGTTAAAAAATTAAATCAATTATCTGTTAAAAATCTTCTACCAGGTCATGGCCCAATTGTTTTAAATAATGGAAAAAAACATTTAGAAAAATCTTATAAATTATTATAGTTAATTTCTATTTTTCGAATTTCTTAGCAATTTTTTTAAATGCTCCTCTCTTAACAAGAATAGAAATTTTTTCTCCTTTACTTAAAATACTATCTTCTTGAGGAATAATTAATTTATCATCATGATAGGTAGCAATTATAATATAATCTTTAGTGGGAGAAATACTAGCTATTTTTTTACCAACCATCTTATCATTAGTTACAGTCATATCTAGTATCTCTGCATCACCCTCTCCTAAACTTATTAAATCTGCAACATTTGGTCTTGTAATAACTTTTTCTAAAAATCCTGCGGCTGTACGCTCAGGGCTAATTACATTATCAATTCCTACTTCAATAAATGCTTCTTCATTTTCAGGATTACTTACTCTTGCAATAATATTAGTGACAGAGTATTTTTTAGCCAGAATACATGATAATAAGTTTGATTCGTCACTACCTGTTGTTGCTACAAAAAAATCTGCTTCGTTAATATTAGCTCCTTCTAATAGTTTAGAACTTGTTCCATTTCCACATATTACCAATGCATCTAGTTCTGATGCAGCGTTGTTGCATAATTCTTCATTATTGTCAATAATTGTTATATCATATCCATCTTCAATTAATAAGTTAGCAAGTGAAAGTCCTACACGCCCCGCTCCCACTATTATCACATACATTATTTAATACCTCTAATATTGATTTAAGTATGTAGTATTGTATCTTTTTATTTTATAAATTTTTCCTAAAAATAAAATATAATGTTTTTTATCTTCTAAATACTTCAAAAAATGCACGAAGTAATATTAATACTGGATATATTTCTAATCTTCCAATCCACATATTAAATATTGATACAACTTTTAAAAATGGTGTTAGACCATGATTTATTATTCCTAGTTCTAAACCAACATTTCCTTGAAGCGATATTATTCCAAATAAGCTTTTAAAAGGGTCATATCCATATAGGCAAAATAAGGATAGACTTATTAAAATAAATACAAGATATAGTGTAATAAACATGCCACTTTCAACCATACCTTTTTCAGGTATAATTTGATCTGAAATTTTAACAGGTAAAACTCTACCTTCTGGTGATAATATTTCTTTAATGTGTCTGTAAACTCCTTTAATAAATGTAATCACACGTACTAGTTTTATAGCACCTACTGTTGAACCATTAGAACCGCCGATTAACATTAAAGTCATTAAAACGATAACGGTAAATGATGGCCATAAAGCTAAATTTTTAGACGTACTAATAGCTGCACCTGTTGTGGTGATGGCTGAAATTACAGTAAAAATAGTTTCAATAGGAACAATATGGCTTGTAAAATAAATTAAAATAGATGCAATAATGGTTATACTGATCATAACTTTAAATTGTAAATCTTTTATTATAGACTTTCCACGTGTTTTTATAATCTTGTAATGAACTATAAAACTTGTAGCTCCCAATATCATTAAAATCATTGTAATAATATAAACTATATAATTGTTATAATATTCAAGATTAGCATTTTTAATAGCCATTCCTCCAGTAGATATTGAGGTAAATGTCAAACAAATAGAATCAAAAATAGGCATACCTGCAAGTAGATATGCAATAATACCAGCTATTGTATAGATTGAATAAATATTAAATGTTTTTTTAAGAGTATTTTTTATACTAGGTTTTATACGTTCTTCATGAGCTTCAGATTGATAAAGTTTAGCAGAGGCAGTACCTGGACGTGTGAGAACACCGATAACCATAATAACTACACCTAAACCACCAACCCATTGTTCAAAAGAACGAAAAAAAAGCACTGAAAACGGAAGAGATTCAACATCTGTAAACATTGTGATACCACTTCCAGTTAATGCAGACATATTTTCAAAAACACTTTCGATATAAGATAAGTGGGTGATAAGTGTAATAGCAATGCCTCCAATTAAACTTGCCCATAACCATGCAAATGATGAAACCATCATAGCATGTTTAAGCTTAAATTTCCCACGATTTTTAAATAATTTATTAAAAGTATAACCTAATGCAATAGAAATGAGAGAAGCTATTAAGAATCCTAAAAAATTAAATTCAAAATAAATTAGGTCAACAATAACCGGAACTAAACACATTAATCCAATTCCAATCATTATTTGACCAGAATAGCCAAAAACAGTTAAAATATCATTTCTATTTATATATTTCATTACTCTATGTATATAAATAAACCTTATATATAATATTTTACGATTAGATTTGTACTTTAGAAGTAAAGAAGCTTTATATAAAAAAATAATAAAATAAATAGTATGTAAGATATTACTTAGGGGTTCTAGTAATGAAATATAAAACAGTAATATTTCTAGGAATAAGTCTAATAATACTAGTTATAATGCTATGGTTTGTAGGAGTAGACAAAGTAATAGATGCATTAAAAATAGCAAACTTATGGCTGATAATATTAGCAGTAGCAATGCAACTATTTGTAATATATTTATACACAATTAGATGGAATCTAATAAATAAAATGGCGGATATTGATGTTAGCCTTAAATCACTTTTTCCTATGATACTTGTAGGATTAGGTGTAAATAATATTACACCAGCAGGAAGAGGTGGTGGAGAACCAGTGAGAGCATATATATTATCAAAAGAAAAGAATTATCCAATGGAAGAAACGTTTGCAACAGTAGTAGCTGATAGGGCTTTAGATACATTTCCATTTATTGTGCTGGCAATTATAACGCTTATAGGAGTAACTTTTCATTTTGAATTGGATCCTTTAATTCTAATAATAATGATAATATCTGTAATTGCTATTATTGCAGTTCTTGTTGTTTTAGTTTATATTTGTATTAATGAAAACTTTGGATTTAAGGTTCAAAATTGGATTATCAAATTTATTAGACGATTTTATAAAAAAAATACAAAATCTTTAGAGGAGAAAGTAAAAGAAACTATAGTGGGATTTCAAAAAACAATGAGGATGCTTATTTCTAAGAAGGAGATATTTCGTTTTGCTTTACCATTATCTTTTATTATATGGATTTTTGAGATTTTGAGGGTATATATAGTATTTTTAGCATTTGGAGCTTCAATTAGTCCTATTATTATTGGTGAGGTATTTATTATAGCATCACTAATAGGAATGATACCTGTTCTTCCAGGTGGATTAGGGGCAGTTGATGGAATAATGATACTATTTTACACAACAGCTGGAATTAGTGCTTCGATAAGTGCAGGAGCCACAGTTATTGAAAGATTAATTTCATATTGGATGATAATTATTTTAGGAATGGGTTGTTTGCCATATTATGGATCTTCTGTTTTAGATAAAATATCATTTTCGCCTAAAGCAAGTCAAACAGTGGATGAAATAGCTGATGAGTTTGAAGATATTGGGAAAGATGATAAAGTATTTGATAAAGATTATTTAGAAAAACATGATATTGATGATGATGAATTTCTAAATGTATTTCAGGATGATGAAGAGAAATAATCAAGTTTAATATTATTAATCTTTTAAATAAAGATAGAAAAATTTATTATTTATGTTATTAATATAGATTATTCATAAAAAAAATAATTATTTGGTGAAGAGTTATGGAAATAAATGGTGTAAATATTAAAAATAACTATGCGGAAGCTTTTGGAATTAAAGTAACAAGATTACTTGTAACAGCTGCAAATCAAGAATTAGCAAAAGTTGCAGCAACAGAAGCAACAGGATATGGAACTTCTGTTATTGGTTGTCCTGCAGAAGCAGGAATAGATTGTTATGTTCCACCAACAAAAACACCAGATGGAAGACCAGGTTATGCAATCATGATATGTAATGGATCTAAAAAGAAACTAGATCATGAACTTTTAGAAAGAATTGGTATGTGTATTTTAACTGCACCGACTACAGCTGTATTCAATCTTCTTGAGGGGGATGAAAAATTAAAAACAGGGTTTAAATTAAAATTTTTCGGTGATGGTTATGAAGAAAAAGTTGAAATTGGTGATAAATCAATGTTTGCAATACCAATTATGTCTGGAGATTTCTTAGTAGAAGAAAAATTTGGTTACAAAGAGGGTGTTGCAGGGGGAAACTTTTTTATATTGGCAGATAGTCAAATGAGTGGGTTAGTAGCAGCACAAGTAGCTGTGGATGCAATAAAAAGTGTTGAAAAAACTATAACTCCATTTCCAGGGGGTATGGTTGCCTCAGGATCTAAAGTAGGATGTAATAGTTATGATTTTTTAGATGCATCTACAAATGAAAAAATGTGTGTAAGTTTAAAAGAGAAAGGAATGGAATCCAATATTAGGGAAGATGCACATGGTGTATTTGAAATTGTAATTGATGGTGAAGATGAAGAATCTGTAAGATCAGCAATGAAAGCAGGTATTGAAGCAGCATGTACTGTTAGTGGTGTTATTGAAATTGATGCGGGTAACTTTGGCGGAAACTTAGGTGCACATAAAATCAATCTTCACGATTTATTCTAAAAAAGAATATATATTATTTTTTTTTTATTTTTAAATTATTTATTTATTTTTTATATAATTGAATATTAATTTTTTATTTTTGCTATTTTTTATTTAATTAAATCATTTGATTTAAAATTTTTATATTTTTAAAAAACTAAATTAATAAATGATAAAAAATGGAGATAATGGATAATGATTGATCCAATAGATATGAAAATCACTGATATTAATTGTGAAAGTTTAGGTCTTTCAAGATCTAGCTTAATGGAATCAGCAGGTAAATCGCTAGCTGAAGAGGTGGGAAAAATCGCTGTGTATACTTTTTCAAGACCAGTAAAAATATTGATATTTGCAGGTTCAGGGGGTAATGCGGGAGATGGATTTGTAGCTGCTAGATATTTGTTGAATCGTGGGTTTGAAGTAGATGTTTATCTTTTAAGTGAGAATATTAAAGATAAGAACTCTAAATCTAATTTAGAAATTTTAACTAACTTAGAACCAAGATTATCACATTTAAACATACATAAAATAAGAAGTATTGATGATATTATTGATTTGGATATTTTAAATACCGATAGTTTTTCAGAAGCTGTGGTTATAGATGCAATTCTTGGAACAGGGATTAAAGGAAATTTAAGATTAAATGTTAAACGAGTGATTGAATTAATAAATAAATCTAATTGTTTAACAATTTCTGTAGATGTTCCTTCAGGTATGGATCCATCTAATGGTGAAATTTTAGATGTGGCTGTAAAACCTGATTATACTGTGAGTTTTCATAAAACAAAAAATGGGGTGGACTTTGCTGATGAAGATCTTGTTGGTGAAATGATTATATGTGATATTGGAATTCCTATAGAAGCAGAATATTTTATAGCTTCTGGGGATTTATTAAGATTAAATGCACGTAAAAAAGATTCTCATAAAGGAAATAATGGTAAAGTTTTAATTGTTGGAGGTAGTAAAGATTATTATGGGGCTCCAGTTATCGCAGGTCTTGCAGCACTAGGATCTGGTGTTGATTTGGCGCATATTGCAACACCAACGCCTGCAGTATTACCTATTGAAATTATATCTCCTGATTTTATAGTGCATGAACTTGAAGGAGAGTATCTAAATATTTCCCATATTGATAAAATTCTTAAATTAGTTGAAAATGTAGATGCAGTTTTAATTGGTCCGGGTGCAGGTAAAAAAGAAGAAACTCGAAAGTTATTTAATATTTTAGCATCTGAAATTAAGAAGCCATTAGTAATTGATGCAGATGCATTAAAGTGTATAGATAATAAAATAATTAAAAATAGAGAGAATTTAATATTAACGCCACATTTATTTGAATTTAAATTATTTTTTTCTAATATTATTGATGATTTAGGTATTGATATTAATGATCTATATTTATCGAAGAATATAATTGATTATAGAAAAATTCATGATACCATTACTAATTTTCAAAAAATAGTTAACGAAATTAAAGGAACTGTAATTGTTAAAGGTGAGTTTGATTTAGTGATTAACTCTAAAAAATTTAAAATTAATAAAACTGGGAATTCTGGGATGACAGTTGGAGGAACGGGTGATGCATTAGCAGGTTTAACTTGTGGATTATTTTCACAAGGTCTAGATTCATTTAATGCTAGTGTTTTAGGGATATATATTAATGGAAAAGCAGGGGATATGGCTTTGTATGAAAAAGGATATGGATTTACAGCTACTGATTTAACATCTTATATTAGTCAAGTACTAAAATAAAACTATTAATGTTTAGATTATTATTAAAAAAGAACTAAATTTTTATTTTATCATATGAAAAAATTAAAGAAGTTATATTTTATTTAATAGAAGTTTCATACATAAATGATTATTAATATTTGATCATTTATATGTTGAAACTCTTATTAAACTAGATTATTTTTTTTTTTAAGTAGTTTTGTAATTCTATAATTTTTTTTTATAATTTTCTATAATTTGAGGCTTGAAGACCATGATATTTGATTATACCTTCAACTTCTTTTTGGTCATTTTTTTTATCTTCAAAACTTATTTGTTCAATACTGTGGAGACTATATGGTGATTTTCTAGTAATTGGGGTTATAGAACCTTTATAAAGCTTCATTTTAACTTCTCCAGTTACTCTTAATTGCATTTGGTCAATAGCTTGATCTAAGTCTTCTCTTAGTGGTTCTTGCCAAAGAGCACGATATACTAAATCGGCATAAAGTGTGCTTATGTAGTCTCTAAATCTTAACTCATCAGTAGTTAAAACTAGTTCTTCTAATGCTTTATGAGCAGATATTAATAATTTTGCAGCAGGAGTCTCATAGATTTCACGACTTTTAAGGCCAATTATACGATTTTCAATAGTATCTATTCTTCCAATTCCATTTTGACCAGCAATAAGATTAGCTTCGTTAATTAATTTAACTAAAGGTAACATTTTATTATTTATAGCTACAGGTACTCCTTCTTCAAATTCAATTGAAACAATTTGAGGTTCATCTAGTGCATCGGTCCATGATGCAGTCCACTCATAAATATCTTCAGGAGGTGTGACTGAAGGATCTTCGAGTTCTCCTCCTTCAATTGATCTTCCCCAGATATTTTCATCAATACTATATATTTTATCTGATTTTAGTTCTATTCCTTCTTCACTTGCATATGCTTGTTCTTCACTACGGGTAAGGTTCATTTCTCTTATAGGGGCAATAATATCTAAATCCGTCATGGCTAAAATCATAGATTCAAATCGGAATTGATCGTTTCCTTTACCAGTGCATCCATGGGCAATAGCTGTAGCATCTTCTTTTTTTGCTATTTCAATGATTTTT
>CANQZY010000052.1 GCA_947628455.1 uncultured Methanobrevibacter sp. | reverse complement strand
GGATGTTTATGAGAAAAATTATAAAATAAAGCATACTAGTGATTTGGAATCTGTATATGGTTTGCCTGAGATTTATAGAGGTGAGATTAGAAAAGCAGATTTGGTTGCTAATCCTGGTTGTTTTCCTACGGGTGCTATTTTGGCTTCATATCCTCTTGTTAAAAATGATATTGTTGATAGGATTATAATTGATTCGAAAACTGGTGTTAGTGGTGCGGGTGTATCTGCTAATGATGCTACTCATTATCCGAATATTGCGGATAATGTGAATCCTTATAAAATTTCTTCTCATAGGCATATGTCTGAAATTCAGCAAGAATTGAAGGGGTTTGATAATGTTAAAGTTTCATTTACACCTCATTTAGTGCCTGTAATAAGAGGTATACAAACAACAAGTCATAACCTTTTAAATGAAGAAAATAGAGATATAACTAGTGATGAAGTTAGAAAAATTTATGAAAAAGAATATAATGGAGAATATTTTATAAAATTAATGGATGAAAAAGAAATTCCTAAATTAAGTTCTGTGAGAGGATCCAATTTTGCGCATATAGGTGGATTTGAAATTGATGATACAGGAAGAATTGTTATGCTTTCTGCAATTGATAATTTGGTGAAAGGAGCCTCAGGTCAGGCTATTCATAATATGAATATTTTGCTTGGAATGGATGAGAAAATAGGTCTTGAAAGTTATGGTGTTAGTCCTTAACATAGGTATAGTTATTGGGGTGAAGTTTTTATGAAAAATAGTATAATTATTTATTATTCATTGACTGGAAGTACGCAAATAGTTGCATATTCTTTAAGTGAGTTTTTACATGCAGATATTGTGGAGATAAAAGATCTTAAAGAAAGAGCGGGTTTTAAGAATATGTTAAGTTCAGGTTTAGATGCTATACGTGAAATAAAAACGCAGATTGAACCTGAAAAAATAGATTTAAGTGATTATGATTTAATTTATATTGGAACTCCTGTCTGGGCAAGTAAACCTAGTCCGGCTATTATTACAATTATTGATAAGTGTGATTTAAGGGGTAAGGATGTGATTCTTTTTGCTACTATGTCTTCTAATGGAGGGGACACCACATTAAAACGATTGAGTGATAAGGTTAAAGCTCGTGGTGGTAGAGTTGTGGAATCATTTGCTCTGGAAACTAAAAATAAAAGTGAAAATGAGATTATTAATGATACTGAAACTCTTATTGAAGTTCTAGATTTGAAAATGTATCGATAACTTAATTATTTATTATAGGTAATTGCTTTATGATTAATAGTGAAAAATCTGAACTGAAAATAAAAGCTATTGAGAATGGGACAGTTATTGATCATATTACGGCTAATGAGTCTCTTCATATACTTAAAATTTTAGATTTGCCTAATCCTAAAATAAATAATGTTACTATAGCTATGAATGTTTCTTCAAATGTTATAGGGAGAAAAGATATTTTAAAAATAGAGAATAGGGAATTGGATGCTGAGGAAATTAATCAGATAGCTTTAATTGCTCCTCAATCAACGATTAATATAATTCGTGATTATAAACCTATAATGAAAAGAAAAATTATTCTTCCTGATGAGATAACATCTATTATTAATTGTACTAATTTAAAATGTATTAGTAATAATGTTGATGAGCCTATAGAATCTAGGTTTCATGTTATACAAAAGGATCCTCCTGCTGTTAGGTGTCATTATTGTGAAAAATTAATAAAAATTGAGGATATAGAAAAACAATTTGAATAAAAGAAAAGAAATTATTAGGTTTTTATTTAATAGATTTTTTGGATGTGGTCTGCTAGTCTTTTGGATAATGCTAGGATTGTTAGTATGGGTGGTTTTCCGGGTGATTTGGGTAATGCGCTTGCATCATCGACGAATAGTCCTTTTATGGGTGTTTCTAGGTTATTGTCTATGACTTTTCCGATAGCTGCGGTTCCTCCGGGGTGTGCTCCTCTATATACTGTTGATACTATGGTTTGGGGATCGACTCCTACTTTTTCTAGTATCATTCCTGCAGTTGCGCAACCTTCTGCCATGAATCGGATGTCGTTTATGGTATTTGTTTTAATTACTTGGCCTTCGTCTGTTATATAGCCTTTACCTTCGTCTGGTGTTTTAACCATGATGCTAAATATATCTTCGTCGGTGATGGAATTATCATTTATTTTATCTCGAATAAAATTGGAGAAATGTGGTGATAGTATGAAATTTTCTGTGGTGATGAGTCCGTTCATTTGAACTTCATGGTTTAGTTTGATATTTTTGATTACTCCTCCTATGGTGACGAATGGATCGAAGAATATTTCATTTCCTGCGTTGATTCCTAGAGTTCTTAGGATTAGTGGTGTGTTGATTGCGCCTGCTGCTAATATGACTATGTGGGATTTGATGGTGAATGTTTGTCCGTTTTTTTCGTATTTGACTCCTTTTACTTTGTTGTTATCTGTTAATATTTTTAATACTTTTGCTTGTGTGATTAGTTTGGCTCCGTTTTCTATGGCATCGTTTATAAATTGTTTGGCTGTCCATTTGGCGTCTGTAGGGCATCCTAATGCGTCTTTTCCGCATTGTATGCATTTTTCTTCTTGTATTGCTTTGGGCATTTTCATTGTTTTAAGACCTAGTTTTTCACCCGCATCTAGAAATAGTTGTGTTGCTTTTCCAATGTGTGAGTTGTTCATTTGATGTATGTTTATTAAATTTTCGATGTATTGGTATTGTTCGGTTAGGTCTATGTTATATTGTGATAGTTCTTTATCTAGAGTTCTTACCATGTTGGCCATAGATACTGTGGTTGATCCTCCAACGCATGTTGTTGTGAGTAGATCTATTTTTTTGTTGTATTTATCATAAAATTTAAATGAGTCTGGGGTTTTTGCATATGGTCCTTTTTCAATGATGGTAACTGGTATTTTTGCTTGTGATAGTTCTTTTGCAAGTATTGATCCTCCTGCTCCGCTTCCAATTATTGTAATCATATTAAATCACCATTATATCATGTATGTCAATTGCTATATTTATATTATTTTACTTTAAAACATTTTCCACAAAAAAACATTGATAAAACTATAATAATATTAATTTAATAACTATAAAATATTATATAAAAGATAATATTATAAAATAATGTTATTTAATTTAAAATATCATGAAAATAAAAAGGGATGAAAAAATTGGAAGAATATAAGGATTTATGTGAAAAAATTATTGAGAAAATAACTCCTAAGGTTGATTATTTAGATGTTCGAGTGGGAATGGGTGTAAATACAAGTTTATTGATGAAAGATGGTGTTGTTGATGAGGTAAACAGTGGAAATATCTTAGGAGCGAGCATAAGAATTTTAAATAATGGTGCGTGGGGTTTTTCTTATACTGATGATTTAGAAAAATTAGAGCAAGTAGCTGAAAATTCTATTAAAATTTCAAATTCTCTTAAAGGTAATGTTAAGTTATCTCAAGAAGATATTGTTAAAGATAAAATAAAAATAAAAGCAGAGATTCCTGTTTCAGATATTTCTATAGAAGAGAAGAGAGATGTTTTAATAGATGTTAATAAATCAGCTAGTTTGGATAATGTGCATAGCACTACAGTTAATTATTCTGATAATGAATCCAAATCATTGTTTTTAAATAGTGAAGGGAGCAACATTGAAATTGAAAGTACAAGAGTGATTTTAGCGCTTAATTCCGTGGCTAGTAACGGTGAAGTAATTCAAATGGGCCATGAAAGCATGGGTGGAGTTAAAGGATTTGAAGTAATAGAAAATGCAGATATTGAAAAATTTGGTCGTGAAACATCTGAAAAAGCTATAAGACTATTAGATAGTGAAGCTGCACCTTCAGGAAAATTTCCTATAATAACAGATAATTTACTTACAGGTGTATTTATTCACGAAGCTCTAGGTCATGCAACAGAAGGAGATCTGATTTTACAAAATGATTCTATATTAAAAGGAAAATTAGGAGAGCAAATTGGTTCAGATATTGTAAATATATTCGATGATGCTAGTTTAAAAGATGGATTTGGTTATTATCCTTATGATGTCGAAGGAGTAAAAACTAGACCTAATCAGTTGGTTAAAGATGGTAAACTTGTAGGCTTATTAAATTCTAGAGAAAGTGGCGGTGAATTAGAAATGGGTTCTTCTGGTAATGCTCGATCTTCTATTTCAGATCAACCTATAGTTAGAATGAGCAATACTTATCTAGAGCCTGGTGAGTTAAGTTTTGATGAATTAATTGAAGATATTAAAGAAGGAATATATTTAAAAGGCTCTCGTGGCGGTCAAGTCGATACAGGTAAAGGAATATTCCAATTCAACGCATCCGAAGCATTTAAAATAGAAAAAGGCGAACTTACCACCTCACTAAGAGACGTTTCATTATCCGGAAATATCCTAGAAACATTAAATAATGTTAATGGTATTGGAAATGATTTTAAATTAAGCGTAGGTTACTGTGGAAAAGACGGCCAAGCTGCCCCTGTAGGCGATGGAGGGCCTCATACTAGAATATTAGATGCATTAGTTGGAGGAAGTGCATAAAAAAAAATATATTAAAAGAGGAAAACGATAAAAATGATATCAGATGAAAATGGAGACTATTTGGTTGGAATTGCAAAAGAATCTATATTGAATTATCTTGAAAATAATGAGATACTTCCCATACCCTCAGATTGTCCCAAACAATTAAAAGAAAATTTAGGTATTTTTGTCACATTAAACGAAGATGATCAATTAAGAGGTTGTATTGGTTATCCTGAACCTGTTAAAAGCGCAATACAATCAACAATAGAAGTAGCTATTTCTGCCGCAACACAAGATCCGAGATTTCTTCCTGTTACATTAGAAGAATATCCTAAATTAACTCTAGAAGTTACAGTTCTTAGCAAACCAGAATTAATAACCGTTGATAAACCTTCACAATACTTAGATAAAATAAAAATCGGAAAAGACGGTTTAATAATTGAAAAAGGATTTAGTAAAGGATTATTATTACCACAAGTAGCTTTAGAAAACAACATGAGTGTAGAAGAATTTTTATCCCACACTTGCATGAAAGCAGGCATCAGTGCAGATAGTTGGTTAGATGATAGTTGTGATGTTTATAAATTTCAAGGCCAAATATTTAAGTGATTTAAAATGATTATTCCCACTGTTCCAACACCTGATGAATTATTAGATAAAGGATTTAGAAGAGCTAAAAAATCTGCAGATCTAATGCGCAGTCAAAAAATTCCAAAATATTTGAAAGGTAAAAAAATAGAAGAAACAAGAGTTATTACAGCTTGCAATGTTATTAAAGATAAATTAAAATCAATAATCAGCAGTGTACCCATTATCAACGAATTACCTGAATTTTATCAAGATTATATCGATATTACAGTTGGAGTGGATGATCTAAAACAATCATTAGGCGGACTAAATTGGGCTTACGGAATATTAACACAATTAGAAAAAGAATACGGTGCTAAAATTCGAAAAAACCCCTCAGAAAAATCAACATCTCTTCAAAAACAAGCATATGGACGAATATCCTCAGTTGTGAACAAAATCAAAAAAGATCTAGACTTTCTAGATTTTGCAAAACAAAATTTAAAAAACATGCCCAATATTGACTTTGATGCAATTACCATTGTCATTGCAGGATTTCCTAATGTAGGTAAATCAACACTTTTAAAACAAATATCTAAAGCAAATCCCCAAGTAGCCAACTATCCATTCACCACCAAAGGAATTCAAATAGGCCATGTTGAAAGACATTGGAGACAATATCAAATTATTGACACACCCGGACTTCTAGATAGACCCATTCTAAAAATGAACAATATCGAATTAAACGCAATACTCGCATTAGAACATCTAGCAGACAGCATAATATTCATATTTGACGGCTCAGAAACCTGCGGTTACACCCTAAAAAACCAATTCAACCTATACAATCAAATTAAAAAAATATTTAACGAAATCCCCATAATCACACTATTTAATAAAATGGATTTAATTAAAGATAAAAATCATATAAACAAATATAGCAATAAAATTAAAAACAAAATTTTCATCTCAGCCATTGAAGGTGAAGGAATAATAGAAATCAACAAAAAATTAGACCAAGTAGAAAAAATAAAAAGAAACTAAAAAAAAAAGAATCTATTTTAGATAAAGGTTTATATATCAAAAAAGAATAATTGATAATATCAAAATTCTAAAAAAAAAATATATTTTTATTAGGAGGAAAAAATAATGGATGAAAAATGCACAATAGATACAACAATTAAAAACACCCAAGATAAAGTTGACAGCAAAATTAATGATGGAAAAGATAAAGTCGATCAAAAAATTGTTGAAGGTAAAGAAAAAGTCGACACCAAAATTGATGAGAAAAAAGAAAAATTTAACCAAAAATTAGATCAAAGTAAAAATTTCGCAGATAAAATGGCCACTGATTTAAGTAAAGGTGTTGATGATTTATTCCTTAATGTTAAATCTGCACAAAAATCTATTAACAATAAAATAAACGATTATAAAAAAACTTTAATTAAAACTCTTAACACTGATGTAATAGAAAGCAAAAAAACATATTATATCAAAGTATCTGTTCCAGGAATAAACAAAGATGACGTAGATATTAACGCAGGAGACTACGAAATCAACATAAAAGCTGATTTTCCTGCATTTATCGATGAAATCGAAAATAAAAAAGAAGATAACGATGATGATTTAGAAGTACTCGTCGAAGAAATAGAAATAGGCCATTGCGTTAAAAAAATTAAATTTGAAAAACAAATAGATATAAGCAGCATTACAGCTAAATTCCAAAATGGAGTAATATTTATAACCATTCCTAAAGTTCAAACACCAAAACAAAAAATTAATGTAGAATAAAAAAAAAAATTCCCTCTTGAATATTCTTTTTGATTCTACAATCATCCTCTCTCTTTTTTTTTATTTTAAAATACACATTGTTTCATCTTTTTTCATATCATGATAAAATTCAACTTTATTATTATTAAATTCCATAACATGAATCATTTCATAAATATCTTCATCTAAATTAGGATTTATTTTTTTAAGTATGTTATCTTGATGGTTAAAGATATTTTTATTAAACTCTAATCTTTTTTCATTTTCAAAAATAGCACCATAATATATGTCTGCTTCTACTAAATCTTGAAACATGTGGCTTCCAAAAGATAGTTCTGGCATATATCCTACATCACTGTAAGATTCTTCTAATATTGCGAAAAATTGACTGATATCCGCAAATACCACAGGAATACCTAATTCAGGGGAAGATGTTCCTATTCTTCCCGGAACAATAAGCATGGACTTTTTATTTTCTTTTTTACAGTAATTGTTAACCTGTCCAATTATCCTAGCTATTGAACCTTTCTTAACATAAGGATATTCATAATATTTATGAGGATCCACATAACATATCACATCAACACTCTCTTTTCTAGATCTTCCCATGGACGATTCTTTAATATGAAAATAAACATTTCCACCCTCCGGCATTTTAATCACTGCATCACTAGTTGATACTTTAAGAGGCCTACACTGCAATAAATTTACAACAAACGAATTATATTCACCAACATTAATCGTATATTCTATATCAACAGGATAATTATACGCATATTCCAAAGTTTTTAAAATATCCTTCATAATATTTATAAAAACATCATTATTCACCAAACCCTGACAATTCACAAAAACAATTTCCCTTTTCTGTCCTCTTTCTCTAAATATCCGCTCAGCCTCACTATCATGCTCCACAATACTCCTCTTAGCATAACTCGGAATTACCTCTAAACCCTCACTAATAGGAATATCATGAATAGAAAGATTCTTCAAATCCAACACATCAAGAGAATGCTGAGAATACTTATGCCTTTCAGCCACATCAGGCATCGTAATCGCCCTAGGCCTATCCAAATTAATAATTCTCGGATAATCCTTCTTAGTCCTATCAACCGCTTTAGTACCCAAACCCATCACTAACCTCAACATTCCCGCACTATTATCCATATTAGGCAAAGGACAATACGGACTATACGAAAACCCCACACCCGCAGCAGTAGGGAAAAAATAATCACCATAATAAGATCCAGACACCCTCTGAACTAACAAACCCATCTGCTCATCACTATCATCCAAATTATTCAAATTCCTATACTCCAACGCAGAAATATTCATCGTACTTGAATAAACAGTCTTAACAGCCTCCTCAAACTCCTCTAATCGCTCATCAATACTCCCACGATTTATACAAAAAACAGACTCATACTTTCCTGCAAAAGCATTACCAAAACCATCCTCCAAAAAACTACTAGAACGAACAATAATAGGACTCTGACCAAAATAATCCAAAACACGCCTAAACTTATTCTTAATCTCCTCAGAAAAAACACCATTCCTCAAACCACACTCCAACTCTTTACCTGCTCTATAAAAACCATCCTTAGTCCTCTGCTCAACCCTAATACTCCACAAATCATTAGAAACAATATATGTATAAAACAAATCCGAACCAATATAAAAAGAATCATCAGGCTCAAAATAACCATACAAATCCGGACGATCACACTCAATAATCTTACGAGCCAAAAGCATACCACAAGCCTTACCACCAATCATCCCACTTCCCACCATAC
>CANQZY010000051.1 GCA_947628455.1 uncultured Methanobrevibacter sp. | reverse complement strand
TTTGCATATCATGCTCAGTTTTCATTTCTCTCCTCCAATTTATCTATTTTTTCTTCTTTCAATCCTAACTTTCTCATTATATAATCTGGATTCTTATTAAATAACCAATGTTTAATATAAGATATGATATTAGTCTTTTCAATGTTTATTTTATTATTATTTTCTTTATCATAATAATGAAAAATCAAATCACTATATTCTTTATAATTAGTCATTATATATAAGGCTAAATCTTTTCTTGTGCCATAAGGCCCATTGTTTATAGTCGTTATAAGTGCGTTAAAGGCGTTATCTAACCATATATTTAAGGTTTGTTCGATTTCTTTAAAACGCTGGGTATACTCGGGAAAATACGCTAAAAATTCAGATTGCTCATTATTTTTAATAATATTAAGTATCCTACTTTTACTTTGAACCCCATTATTTCTAAGATAAGCAGCCATAAGGTATTTTTTATTTTTTATCTTAACTCTATTCCACTTATTATCTACAACAACAAATCCTTCTTGGTTCCAATCCATCTTATCAAGTGCTTCCCAACACTCTTTTTCTGAATTAAGATTATAAAGTTGGGGTTTACGAATATTGAAATTTATTCTAGGTTCTTCTTCTACAAATGTTCTTACGTCCCTTTGACCAATTAAATAAATATCTGTTCTTTCATAAGGAATAACAACTTTATTTATAGGAGAAACAAGTTCAAATGTATAGCATTTATATTTGTTAAGAGAGGTAAAAAATTTCTTAATATTTATGTTATGGTTTTTTAAGGCCATCTCAAATAACTCACCAAAACTTATAGGTTTAGTTACTAAAATATTTTCTATATATGTACTATAAGCATTAAGACAACCTGAGGTACTTATCCTCCAATTTTCATTTATATCATCAAACCAAATAAGTATTTTAGAGCCATCAATTTTTTCTTGTACTTGAGCTGTACTCCAATCTATATTAACTGCAAATGATTCTTCAATATTAAAAAACTTATAAAATGAAAGAGCTACAGGTGTATGAATATGTTTATTTATAATTAAGCCTCTACATTCTTTACAAATTTCCTGATTAAAATCACTATCAATTTGGTTATATTTAAGAAGCATATAATCTTTATCTTCATTGATAGAAAGACAATAAGGTTTTTTTGTTAAGATATCTCTCCAATCAATATTGTTTCTTATAAATTTTATAGTTTCTAATTCTTTCATTTTCTTTACCTCTTGAAGAATATGCAAGGTACATTATCAAGATTAAATGTGTACCATTTGGTAACACCATCTTTACAATAACCCATATTTGAAATACTTACTAAAGCTGCAATCCCATTGTTTGGGTTATAAGCAAAAGGTGCATCAAATTGAGCTACATAATTTCTTACCTCAGGTAAAGTTACTACTTTTCTACTAACCATATCCATCCACCTCATTTCTAATTTCTATGTATATTATAACATAAATTGGAAAAGAGATCAACTAATTTTTTTATTTTATACTAATTCTTTGACTATATAGTCTCTAATATAATCTTCAGTATCCTTACATACCTGCATTTGATAAGTAAGTTTATCTAAATATTCTTTAGCTTGTTCATATTTACCAAAATAAGGGAAATCTCTATAAGTAATATAGCAACATGTAGGTTTACCATTTTGTACAGAAGACCCTAAAGTAATAATTTCTTCATCCTCAGGTAAATTATACCAGTTAAAATTAATTGACCAAATATTCTTATATTTGGAGCAAATTAAGGTAGCAATTGCTTCAGTTTCATCATTAGACCACCCACAACCCACTGGAAATATATTTACAATTATATTATCTGGTCCTTCTTGAAATACTTTAAAACTTGTCACTTCATAGGATACATAAACATCACCAATCATTTTTTTATCACACCTCATATTGTAGAGTATATTTAGGATGGGTATAAGTATTTGATTTACTATCCATCCATTTTTTAACATTTTCTACCTCTTGCTTATCAACAAGTCTTTCAATAGTATTAAATAAAGCACTATTATTACCTGATAAGGGAAAATAACTTATAAATTTATCTGTTTCCATAATTAAATAATTCATTAAAATACCTCAATAATATAACCTAATTTTTTCTCTACTTCTTCTACAAATTCCCAAGCCTTTGCTTCCTCATTTTCTATCTTAACAAGTTCTGCTTCATATTTTTCCTGCAACTTTTTTCTCTCTTCTTCATAAAATTTCTTATTAGTCATTTTATAAGTTCTAGCTTGTTCATATTTCTCATACATTGGATCTGCAAAAAGGCAATAGCAACCATTCCCCCATTCATTCATATTACTTTTTACAGAAATAGCTCTAAATCCAAGCTTGCGAATTTTATTCGCCTCATTCTTAAGATTATTTATATCTTCCTTATCATTTTCCTCAGCTGTCAAACCTATAAATACCAAACCTTCTTTCTTTGCTTGAGCCATATTCATAATTTATTTACCTCACATTTATTTTATACTAATATTGTAATATAAAGTTGAAGAAAAATCAACTAATTTTCACTAATAGCTTCATCACCCATATATTGATTATAAACTTTTTGTGCAACATATTTTGCTCGATTTTTAATGTTATCCATTATATAAGCACGCTGTGTCTTAACATATGAAATACTATACAATTCTGGGAGGTATTGAGATATACTTTTTTCCTCTATAAGATCTCCATATTCATATCTGGCATAGTTTTCCCAAAACATATCAAAGGTCATCTTCTTAGATTTGTTTTTACCTGAATAACCTAAAATCCTCTTAAGTCTTTCTTCAAACATTTCATCATCAAAATCTGCCGAGACGTCAATAACAATTTGCCTCTTGAAGTTTTCCATAGATCATTTACTCCTCTTCTTATTATGGAATTTCTTATATTCAAATATTGCTGTTTCATCTATATCATGGATAAGTTCCATTGGGAGTGAATTTTTACCATATTCTTGTTCATATGTATCAATTAAATCATAAATGCAAGCTTGAGGGCCTGGATCATAAGGGTCATTATATTCATAAAAATTCCTTGCCTGTATCCTTACTTCATCCAAATCTACTTCTATTGTTTTAACAATATTATAATTTTTTCTCATAACTTTTACCTCATTTACTTTTAATTCCTTATGTATTATAATACATCCTTAGAAAAGGATCAACTAACTCTTATTTTCTTTCTCAATAATTTTAAAGTCTTGATAATCAAATAGTAAATCATACTTACCATCTTCTGACACAAATTCATATTGCATATTCTCAATATGCATATTTTCTTTCCTATTCATATACCTATCATCACATCTTCCTACAAAGATATAGTTACCAGTTAAGTCATCTCTTACAACACTATTACTTATATAAAATCTTTTACCTATATATTTGTCAAACCAGTGCTTTCTCATTTTTATAACCTCACAATAAAATCCAAAATAACCAGGTAAACAATATTTGTACAAAATGAATACTTTGGTCTATGCAAAGATTAATTTTCTTCTTATTCGCCTTTAAATCATCTACAATACAATGGATAATTACATTTATAACAAATAGAATATAAATTATCCAATGTGGATTAAATACTGTTATAAATAAAATTGGTAAAATAATCATAACAGACCAACTTATTGCATGGCAAATAAGTGCTGGGATATAATCATATTTATACTTTTTATCAGGTGATTTTTCTTCCCACCAAGATTTTGTTTTCATTTTTGCAAGTATTCCCTGTAAATAATAATCATCTATTATATGTGCAAAGACCATTAATAATAATGTTGTGAAAACATTCATTTTTACTTCTCCTTACTTTATAATTATATAATAGAATATAAAAGGGACCAACTAATTTAATGTTGATCCCTTAAGTGAGGTTTAATAATATGTTTCCATATCATAATTATGAAAAAGCTGTTTTAAAAATTTATAGATCTCTTAACTTCATTTATCCATTCAGTGATGTCAAATGAAGTATTAAAATTATTCTTACCATCATGGTAATAAATATTTAAAGTTAATTTTGAATCTTCTACAAGTCTTATGATAACTTTATCATTTTCCCAAATAGTTTTTTCTACCATGGTTTCTTTTCCTTCTTTTCAAATTCAATAGAAACATTGAAATACTTTTCAAGTTCTTTTATACCTTTTTTAGTTAATTCATAATAATGGATACTTGGACCATCTTCCTTTCTATTACGTATTACCACATAGTTTTCATCAATAGCTTTGGTTATCTGCGGCGTTGGCTGAGTGTTATTAAGTAATCTAATACCATTACGTTTTGCGTGTAATACCCGGAATTTATCAGGTTTATTTGCAGGACTCCACCCAATAATAAGTTTCATAAAGTGGTAAGGTAAATTAAGCTTGGAAGTTTTCCTTCTATCATATTCATTGTAATCAATATTTTGTAATACATCATATTTAGAAGCAAGTTCATAAATATCATTTTTAGTAATTTTCTTACCTTCATCTAATTGTCTCTTAAGGGTATTCAATATTTCAAATGTGGAATTATCAAACTCAGCCATTCTGGGCAGTCCTCCTATTTTTATGGACATTCTTCATTCTTTCCCTCTTAGCCTCTATTTCTTCTTCAGACATACTTTTCTTTAAACCACTTTTAACAGTAATTGCTTTCTTTGGGGCTTGGAAAAAATATCCTGTTACGTTCCCATCTGAATCTACCCCACCTGACCAACACTTCCAAGCTGTCTTATTCTTATTTGCAGCTCTAATTATTTTATTTAACATAGTGTTATCAGAAGTATATATAGTTATATGAGCATCACCTCGAGACATATTAATAACCGTCTCTGCTTCTTCTACAGAAACCTTTACATTCTTAACATCTTCTAAATTAATAAAATTCATATTTTATTACCTCACTAAATAGAATTAAATCTTGGTTAAGCTAACCCATTCATTATTTATTAACTGTTCTACATACATAGGATGGGAATGGCATTCACCACATCTATATGCCCAACCACCATATTTGGGCTTCTTCATATATTTATACACTTTTCCACATATAGGACATCTAAGTCTCCAAGTAGCTTCTTTAGATTTTGTCACTTTTTTAAATTCTTCATTCAAATAAGGATAAAAACTATCTGTTCTACTTATATTGAAAAATGGATGCTTTTTATTTACTAAACCTGCTAATGCCTTCCACTTACCTTTATGGTCTTGGCATCCTGGTACTGTGTGAAGTAATTCATGCACTAATGTAGTTAACAACTTTTCTTTGGCTACGTTATCATCTTTAAATTCATTAAAAATATTTGATACTGTTAAGGTTTCAAAAGTATTTGTTCTTCTATTAAATGTAACACATGCATGGGTTGTTCTGGATCTGGAAATTTTAATTTTACCGAAACCCAAATAATTAAATTGGGGATAAACTTCCTTGATAATATTTATAGCCTTATCAATGTTTTGTTCAATCATACCAACTGTTAATTCCATTTTTTAATTACCTCACTCTTAATTTCTACATATATTATAACATATTTTAGAGGAGGGATCAACTAATTTTTACTATTGTTTTATAACTTTACAATAACAAGTAAAACCTTCAGGCTCAAATATCTCACCAACATTTGGGATATAACCCACACTTTCAAATGGCACAAGATCACATAATGGAATAGGCATACCATATTCAGGTCTAATTATAAATTGACCAGCTACATAACAAACCTTACCCTTCTTTTCTTCATCAAATCCATCATAATCTTTTAGTCCTGTACAAGGAGCACACCATACTGGAACGACTTCACTCCCCTCAAATATTTCCTTATCATTAACATCAAATAATCTTGTAGACATTCTATCTATAATTTTAGACTCATTTGTTTTAAATTTTTCATTATATGTGCCAGTATAAGCAATATAAGCATACATAACAAAAATTATAGTGTTATCTTCTAAAATTTGCCAACCCTTTGTCAATGAATAAATAGTAAATTTAGATAAATTCATACCATCTGTCTTATATTTCATAAATTTACTTAATGTATCTATAATTTTTTCTATAGCTAAATCTAAATTATTAATATTATAAGAGATATCTGTTAGGTCACATTTTATTATCCAATTTTCAAGTTGATGCCTCTCTTCTTCTCCATCTTCATGATATAGTATAACTTCTTTACCCCAAATATTATTTGAAGTTACATGATAGTTACCCATAACTTTACTATTTATCTTATCAAAAACTTGTGTACTTGTTAAGGCATTTTCAAACTGTACTTTTCTTGTGCTTTCAACCATTTTATTTTACTCTCCTATACAATCCTTTACAAATTTTGGAAAGGCTCTATCTCTCAAATATGCACTTTTATAATATTTTATTATATTTTTCTCAACACATCTGTTGGCAAATAATCCACCTAATTTCTTTATTTCCTTATTATCATTAAAAACTATCCATTGAAATGTTAAACCATTCTCTACTATTTCTGCTTGGATAATATTTTTATTAATCATAGGTTCAAATGTTTTTTCTTCATTTTTCTTCTCAAATGTTACACTACCATTCTTAAATAATGCACTATAATTATCAGAAGTTATCATAGCTTTTCCATATTTTATGGAAAGATTTTTTGCAGCTTCTTTTGCCTCTTCAATTGTATCTTTTTTTACAGTTTTAATCCTATAATCATCACCCTTTTCAACTGTACAGCGTATAATAAACATTTGATACCTCATAATTTTTAATTTCTATTGGTATTATAAAATACTTATAGAAAAAGATCAACTATTCTTGTTCGGCAAGCCTCTTAAGTCTCTCTATTTGTTTATATGCAAGTTCAGGTGTTGGTTCTACTGAATAAGGTACCCTACCATTTCTAAAATTCTTATCAAAAATATATCCTTTATCATTTATATTTTCTACCCAGAATCTTTCATCTACTGTATTTTCCATACTTACACCTCATAATTTTATTAAGAATTTATATTCTCTTCAAACATTTCATCTGACCAATCGTAAAATTTTCTATCTTCTTCTATTTTATAAGTAACCTCAGTATCTGAATAAGGTACTATTTCTAAAATAGTTACTACTCTCCCACAATATTTCCCCATAGCATTAACAAACCTAGCCTTTGGAGTATCTAAATAATAGCAGAAATCATCTCCATAACCATACTGTCTTAACATTTCATCATAATGCCTTACTTGTACTTTATCTCCTATTCTATACATATATTTACCCTCCTTTATTTTAATTTTTTACCACAATAAGGGCAATAATATAGCTGTACTTTTACATGTTCAGAACAACCACATTCTCTTTCATTTACCTTATCATAATATCCTCTTTTCAAAGATCCATAATAATTTACAGAAAACTTTTCATCATAATGATCTTTATCAAATTCTTGTAATCTTTGATATGTTTTACAAAACTGGCATTCTTTTTCTTCCATCATTCTTCTATAAGCTCTACATCATATTCTCTTAAGGCTTTTATCCTAACATGTTCTGCATCCCCACCAATCTTTACTAAATCCCTATACCATTCATTAAAAAGTTCTTGTAGCTCTTTTTTATGTTGATTATCAATATTTTCATTTATATATTTATAAATATTATCTGATATCTCTTCAGTACAAATATTTATAGTGGTTAAATAAACTATATCATTAGTGTCAAAATAGGTTTTAAGACTTGATGAAACTATATTTTTAATTTTTTCAGTTTTTTCATTTGCCATATTTTGTTTCTTCTCTAATTCTACTTTCTTATTAAATGCGTTCAACATTGTTGTAACTTCATCATCTGTAAGATGTTCTTTATTTCTAGCCTTAGCAACATAATGGTTAAAAATATTGGTTACTTCTTCTAATTCACCCATAATTACTTATCCTTTTCTATTTTATATTTCTTAAGAATTGAATCCTTAGTTTTAGCCAAAGCTACCCATATTTGTGAATATTCAAAATCATTAAAACCTTTTTCTTTCATAATTTTTATGAAGGTATCAATAATATCATCAACCATTTCTTCATATATCTCATCTATTTTACGATAACCTACACGCATCAAATATTTTGCAGTACATAATGAACATAATTTATCATCGCATTCATTCTCTGGAGTATTTGAACAAGTATTATATATGTAATTTGCTAAATTTTTAACTTCTGTTTCATTATTATTCATAATTATCACCTCTCAAAATTGGGGTTAATTTGGAAATTCCTATTATAACCATCATTATATAAAAATTTTGCAATTCTGTACTTAATCCAATCAGTACCTGCAAATCTTATATGCTTTGCAAATCCTCTCTTATTTGCTTCTTTTATAATTATTTCATAAATTGTTTCAATCAATCCTTCAGGATCTGCAAGCTCTGCTTTATAACTCTGATAATTTTCATCATCTTCACTCATATCTTGAAGCCCATTTTCAAGTCCACCAATATAGGAATTATATTCCTCCTTTGCCAACCTATAAGCCGCCTTCTGATGTTCATTCATGTCTGCAATTTTCATGATTAATTACTCCCACAATTAATTTTATGAATATAGTATAATATAGTTTAAAGAAAGGATCAACTAATTTACAACTATTAATTCAATTCTTCTTGGGAAATTGTTATTAACTCATTAATAGTACTACAAGAACTGCAAGTATATATTTCAAATATTTGATCATTATCTACACTAATTATATAGGATTTAGGGGTGTCTTCATCAATATTTTTTACCCATCTATCTTTACAATCATCTACTTCAGTCTTAAATTTTGCTTGAGCACCGTA
>CANQZY010000050.1 GCA_947628455.1 uncultured Methanobrevibacter sp. | reverse complement strand
GTAAAAATACAACTTTAATAACTAATCAGAAAAAACAATATAAGTCTCATGTTTTCATTGATGTGTTTCCGATTGACGGAATAACATCTTCAAAATTGGGAAGAACAATCAAATTAAAAATTATTCAGATAATGATTCAGTGCCACATGGCTACCATAACAGCTTATAAAACATCTAATCATTATGCTGATAAAAATGCAGGCTTTTTAAATTACAAGCAACATATACGAACTTTTGGAAAATTTGCGTTAATTTCTACTGTTGGGCACACTTCACCACAGTTTTGGGCAAAAGCGATAAATAGATGGTTAAAGAATACAAATTATGATAGTGCCAAATTCGTAGGATTCTTTGCAGGGGGGTATTATAAAACTCGCGAAGTTATGGATAAAAGTGTTTTTGCTGAAAAGACAAAAGTAGAATTTGAAGGGCATAAGTTTTGGGCGCCTTCTGAGTATGATACATATTTAAGAAGATTATATGATAATTATATGAATTTACCTCCTCAAGAGAAACAGAAATCACATCATTGTTTTAAAGCATATTGGAATTTATAAAATGAATTGAGGGAAAAGTTGAAAAATTTAGATTAATACATGTAAAAAGATTTTAAAATAGCAATTTTTTACTTGATACTAAGTCGTTGAAAATTAAGTTTAGTAGTGCTTAAAAATAGAAGAAAGTATTAAAAAATTGAATTATTTATTTTTAATATAATTCTGTTTTTTTCAGAGGACTGAAAGAACGATAGGAAGGGATGTAAATTATTTATGAATGATAAGATCAATGATACATCTATGCTTGCTGAATTGCAAAAAATTGAATTAAAGTTTTTGAAAGAAATAGTTAAAGTTTGTGAGCAACATTGCATAGAATATTATTTAGGTTTTGGCACATTATTAGGGGCCGTTCGGCATAAAGGATTTATTCCATGGGATGATGACATTGATTTGTTTATGACACGTGAAAATGTAAAAAAACTTCTTGCTATATCTCAGGAGGATTTACCAACTGGAATGCAAATAAGGACATATAATAAAAACAATGATAAGGATATTAAACTTCAACCAAAAATTGAATTATTAAAAAAGAAAGTTATACGACAAATTGGGGGTACAAAAACAACTCAAAATGTATGGATTGATATTTTTATTATTGATGGTATGCCTAATAATAAAATTATAAGGAAGCTACATTATTGGAATATACAATTTCATCATATTTTATGTCGCATAGCTCGTTCCTCCAAAAATGGAACATTTAAATTAAAAAAAAGAAAAAAAATTGAGGGTTTTGCTATTAATTTTCTAAATTTGATTCCTATTGGAAAATTATTGGATATAACGAAATGTATGCAATCAACTGATCGATTGCTTGCTAAAAATGATGTTGAAAAAAGCAAATGGGTAATTACGTATGCTCCATTATATGGAGAAAGATGTATTGTGCCAGCAAATTGTTTTGCAAAACGAATAAAAATGAATTTTGGGGATGAAAAATTTTTTATTCCAGCTGGTTATGATTGCTTATTAAAATATTGGTATGGTGATTATATGACATTACCTCCAAAGAATGAACGTGTTGCTAAGCATATAGTAGGAATTGTGAATGATTAAAAATTACTTAATACTTTCAATGAATATTTTGAGGTATAGATTAGTATGATTAAACTTGGCCAACCTTTTGCTGTTAAAGTGAAAAAATTGTTCTATTTAGTAGCATATTGCATATTTATGGAACCTAAATATTTCTATTATGTTCCTAAAATTGATAAATTTTTTCGATTCGCTATGTATGTTTTGCTATTTGTTCTTTTATTTAAGTACATATTTGTTTGGAAACATAAAACACGTTCAAAGATAGCGATATTAGTGATTTTCTATCATATATATTTAATTTCTGTAACTATTTTTCGCCATGGTGCTGTTAATGATATTGTAACTGATTCAATAATATTTGTTGGCCTAACCATATTAACAGAGTTAGTAATCCATGATGATTCTACTTTTTTAGTTAAAGAACTACTTAATCTTTTAATTATAGAATTATTTATTAATGCTTTTACAATTATTATTTTTCCCAACGGATTATATGTGACGGAATATTTTAAATATAATTTTTTTCTGGGGTATGATAATCAACATATCAATATTATGCTTCCAGCTTTGATTTTGGCATTAATAAAATATAAATATAAATTGAAAAATTCCAAATTTAGCTTAGCAGTTACTATATTCTTAAATTTATTTATTGCTTTGTCACGTTTTTCTGGTGCAACTTTAGTCGTAATTTTTTTGACTTTCATTTTATCATTGCCTATTGTGACTAATAGAACATGGATTTTCAATGGTAAAAATTATTTTTTGACAAATATTGTAATGTTTTTCTCGATTTGTATAATGAAATTATATAATGGTTTCCGATATATTATTGAGAATATTTTGGGGAAAAGCATGACGTTTACAGGAAGAATTTATATTTGGGATCGTGCGCTATATTATATTAAACAAAACTGGCTTTTTGGTTATGGAGTAGAAACATATACATATCGTGATCAAAAGATGAATCTTCCATGGTACTATCCTGCAGAATTGCATGCGCATAATAGATTTATAGAAACAATGTATCGTGGAGGATTAGTTTTAACTGTTATCTATTTAATAATTTTGATTATTGCTTTCAAAGGTACCATGAAAAGTAAAAATATTATAGCTGCTAAAATGATTGCTATTGGTATTTTTGTGTATCTTACTGGAATGTTAACAGAATTCTATAAACACTCTTATTTGTTTTTTCCAATGCTTTTAATGGGAGAATTGGTATCAGAAATTGATGTTGGTTTAATGAATTTAAAACAAAGAAAAATAAATTCTAATGTTTTCCTAAAGGAGGAGCAAAGTATATGAAAAAGCGACTTATACATAAGTTAAATAATATGTCGGCTCCAATGCTTGCTTCTATTGCATTGATAATGACACAATTGATTCAAAAAGGATTACAAGTTATTACCACTCCAATATATACTCGTCTTTTAACTACAGAAGAATATGGTATAGTATCACTTTTCTTTTCTTGGTATGAAATTTTAGTAATATTTACTGGATTATGTTTATCAAAAGGTGTTTTCAACAATGGTATGCTAGAGTTTAAAAAAGAACGAGACGAGTATACTTTTTCAATGTATTCTCTCACATTTTTATCTGCATCTATAATTGGTGTTATTGTGATTTTGTTCTGCAAGTTTGTTTATAATTTTATGAATTTACCAATTTCATTGATTTATTATATGTTCTTATTATTGATGTTTGAAGCTTCATTTTCACTTTGGACAGTACGGCAACGATTTGAATATAAATGGAAACTCACTTCTATTGTGACATTACTTGTTACTATTTTTTCACCAATGTTTGGTATTATAGGGATTATCTTATTTCCAAAATATCATATTTTTGGTCGAATTATAGGTGCAAGAACAGTATTTCTTTTAGTATATATAGGATTTGCTATATATCATGCGAAAAAAGCAAAATTTCATATAGGTACAAAATTTTGGAAATTTGCACTTAAATTTAATTTACCATTAATTCCACATTATTTATCATTACATATTCTAAATCATATGGATAGAATAATGATCGCAATAATCATTAGTGAATCTGCAGCAGGTATTTATAGTGTTGCATATTCTGGTGCTGCAATAATTAAATTATTCTGGCAGTCGCTTAATGCCTCATTAATTCCATGGACATATGAAAAATGTGAAAAAAAAGATTTTAAGAGAATTAATGATATAACTGTTGTGCTAGTTTTCACTTATGCAATGATGTGTATTATATTTATGTTTTTGGCACCTGAAATGATGAGCATCTTAGCACCAAGTAACTATAAATCTGGTATTTATATTATTCCTTCAGTTATATCTGGTGTTTATTTTTCTGCATTATATTATATTTTTGCTAATATTGTGTATTATTATAAAAAACCTAAGTATGTCATGTTTGGAAGTGTTTTATCTGCAATTGCAAATATTGTTTTAAATGCTATATTTATTCCGATTTTTGGATATATGGCTGCTGGTTACACAACAATGATATCTTATATGCTGCAGGTATTGATTGATTATATTGCAATGGAAAAAATTTTGAAATTTAATATTTATAATATGAAAATCATTGGTAGTGTTTCCGTTGCAGTGGTAATAGTGGGAATTACTTTAAGTTTTGTATTCTCTTATCCTATAATTCGATATTTGTTGTTAATTATATTTATTATTTTTACATCATTTTATGTAATTCAAAATAAGGAAATATTCCGTCAATTTATAAGGATAAAAAAGAAACAATAAATGTACGTTAAATTGTAAATTATTAAAATAAAATATTATTAGCTTAGAAATAATTATGAATAATTTTTTGTTAAAAAATATTTAATATTAATTATGAAATATAGAAGAAGGTGTAATTTTGTATACAAATAAGCATATAGATATTAATATTTCTATTATGCGAATTTTTGCAACAATTTCCGTTATTTTTCTTCATACTTGTTCTGTGATTATTAGTAATCCGAATGTTTTTCAATACACTAACACACAAGAAAAATTTTGGTTATTTATTGCAAAAATGTTTCGCTGTGCAGTTCCTTTATTTTTTATGATTACAGGTACCCTGATGTTTCAAAAAAAGAAAAAACTAACATATAAAATTATATTATCAAAGTATGTTAAGAGGGTATTGCTTGCACTTCTTATTTTTGGTGTTCCGCTCGATATTGCAAAAATTTATCTTGAAACAAAAAACATTTCAATACCAATAATAGTTAAAGTTCTATTATGCGATGAAGGTGTTGATCACTTATGGTATTTATATGTATTAATAGGAGTTTATTTAACACTCCCAATTTTGTCAAATGCAGTCCAGCATACAAAAATAAAGTCACTATTAGCGTTTGCTGTATGTATATTTCTATTTGATTTTGTTGTTCCTTTTATTTCAGATTGTACAGGGTGGGATTTAGCCTTATCGATTTGTGTTTCTTATCCTATTTTCTATTGTATTATAGGCTATTGTATTAGTAATTTTGAATATATTCAAAAATATCGGATTATTGCTGAAATTATAACTATAATATCTATTTTTACCATTTTTTTTACAATCTTATTTGATTTTTCTTTAGATAAGCTTTATAGCTATAATAGTCCTCTAATAGCAATATATTCCATTGCATTATTCTATTTGTTTCAAAGCATTCAATTTAAGATTAATAATGAAAAAGTTATTAGTTTTATATGGAAACTAGATAGATTATGTTTTGGTGCATACATTATTCATCCAACTATTATACAATTCGTGTATAGAATTGTTAAAATAACACCTTGTAATTTCAAATTATATCCTCTTGCTACATTTTTATTTTTCGTTTGCTTTCTTATTTGCTCTTTTATAATATCATTTATTTTAAATAAGATACCTTTTTTTCGAAAATATGTACTTTAGAGGAAAAATCACTTATATATAGTTTACATTAAAAAAAATATAATAAACACGTTAAAATTACTGTTAATAAAATTATTCATTAATTCAAAGATAAAATACTAAAATTCTTTAAGACAAGCAATTTTATTGGTTGTAATATATATAAAAAACACTAAGACAGAAGTGTAAATATTTATTAGAAATTATTTTTTTCAAGGAAAAATAATCTTGTGACTAAAGTCTAAATGGTTATTTTATAAAATTGTATTGTATTTTTAGGATAATTTTATACAAAAGTTTATTTGTAAAGTAAGAATTTTAGAAATGAAAAATAGAAAAGGAATTTATAATATATGAAGAAATATGATTATATAATAGTTGGCTCAGGATTATTCGGAGCAACATTTGCAAATTTAGCAAATAAAGAAGGAAAGAAAGTTTTAGTTGTTGACAAACGTCAAAACATAGCTGGTAATATTTACACAGAAAAAATTGAAGGCATAAACGTTCATAAATATGGTGCACATATTTTTCATACTAATAACCGTGATGTATGGGATTATGTTAATAATTTTGCTGAATTTAATAGATTTACTAATTCTCCAGTTGCTAATTATCATGGTGAATTGTTTTCCATGCCATTTAATATGTATACTTTCAATAAAATGTGGGGAGTAGTTACTCCAGAAGAAGCTGAATTAAAAATTTCAGAACAAAAAAAAGAAATTACTGGAGAACCGCAAAATCTTGAAGAACAAGCAATTTCATTAGTTGGTAGAGATATATATGAAAAATTAGTTAAAGGATATACCGAAAAACAGTGGGGACGTGATTGTAAAGAGTTGCCTTCATTTATTATTAAACGTTTACCTGTACGTTTAACATTTGATAATAATTATTTTAATGCACTTTATCAAGGAATACCTATTGGTGGATATACTAAAATGGTAGAAAATATGCTAGAAGGTATTGAAGTACGTTTAGGAGTAGATTATTTACAACACAAGGAAGAATTAGATGCACTTGCAAATAAAGTAGTATACACTGGACCAATAGATGCTTATTTTAATTATAAGCTTGGAGCACTAGAATATCGTTCAGTAAGATTCGAAACAGAAGTATTAGATAAACCTAATTTTCAAGGAAATGCAGCAGTAAATTATACAGATAGAGAAACACCATGGACTAGAATTATAGAACATAAATGGTTTGAATTTGGTAAAGATGAAAAAGGTAATGATTTACCAAAAACAGTAATAAGTCGTGAATATTCATCTGAATGGAAACCTGGTGATGAACCATATTATCCTGTTAATGATGAGAAGAATAATTTATTATATGCAAAATATAAGGAATTAGCAGATAAAGAAGAAAATGTAATATTTGGTGGACGCCTTGGCGAGTACAAATATTATGATATGGATGCTGTTATTGCATCATCACTTGAATTGGCAAAGCAAGAATTAAAATTATGTTGATATGAATATTACTATAAAAAAAGCTTTTTGGAGGGGAGATTGGATATGAAAGCATTAATTTTAAATTCAGGTATTGGTAGTAGAATGGGAGATATAACAAATACCCATCCTAAGTGTATGACTGAGGTTTATAACGAAGAAACAATAGTTAGTAGACAATTAAGTTTGTTAAAAAAATGTGGCATTGACAATATTGTTATGACTACAGGATATTATAATGACGTGTTAAAAAAATATTGCGATGGATTAGGACTTGGATTGAATATTACTTATATTAATAATTCTAAATATCGTGAAACAAATTATATTTATTCAATTTATTGTGCGAAAGAACAATTACATGATGATATTGTTATGATGCATGGTGATTTAGTTTTCACTTTTGATATATTAAAACGAATAATTGACTGTGAAACTAGCGCAATGACAGTTAGTTCAACACTTACATTGCCTGAAAAAGATTTTAAAAGTGTAGTGATAGATAAAAAAATTGAAAAAATTGGAATAAATTTTTTTGATAATGCTATGGCTTCTCAACCTTTATATAAAATTAAAAAGAATGATTGGGAAATATGGCTAAATAAAATTATAAATTTTTGTGAAAGTGGCAATGTTAAATGTTATGCTGAAAATGCATTTAATGAAGTATCATCTGAATGTTTAATATATCCATTAGATGTTAAGGATGAACTATGTTCTGAAATCGATACACCAGATGATTTAAAGGTTGTGTCAAATAAAATAAAACAATTAAAATTAGGAGGAAGTATATAATATGAAAAAAACAGTTTATATGTGTATGTCTACAGATGTAATTCATGGAGGACATATTGCAATAATTAATAAAGCAAAAAATTTGGGAAAATTAATAATTGGAGTTCTTTCAGATGAAGCCGTAGCAGGCTACAAAAGATTTCCTTTAATACCATTTGAAGAAAGAAAGATTTTATATGAAAATATAGATGGAGTTTCAGAAGTGGTAGAACAATCAACATTAAGTTATAAAGAAAATTTATTAAAATTAAAGCCTGATTATGTAGTCCATGGGGATAATTGGGTAAATGGTCATCAGGAACCAATTAGACAAGAAGTTATTGAAATATTAAAAACGTATGGGGGTCAACTTGTTGAATTTCCATATTCAAATGATTCTAAATATAAAGCGATTGATGATAGAACTAGAGTTGAGTTGTCATTACCAGACTTTAGAAGATCTAGGTTAAAAAAATCACTTGAGTGTAAAGGCCTAATAACTGCTATGGAAGCACATAGTGGTATTACTGGGTTAATTGTTGAAAAAACAATGGTTGAAGAAAATGGTGGAATGAGACAATTTGATGCTATGTGGGTTAGTTCTCTTTGTGATTCTACTGCTAAAGGAAAACCAGATATTGAGCTTGTTGATATGACATCTAGATTTAGAACAATTGATGATATAATGGAAGTTACTACCAAACCAATAATTTTTGATGGTGATACTGGTGGACTTAAGGAGCACTTCGTTTATACTGTTAGGACTCTTGAAAGAATGGGTGTTTCTATGGTTATAATAGAAGATAAAATAGGACTTAAAAAGAATTCATTATTTGGAACAGAAGTAAAACAAACTCAAGATAATATAGAAAGTTTTTGTGAAAAAATTAAAGCAGGAAAAGCTGCTCAAAAAAGCAAAGATTTTATGATTTGTGCAAGAATAGAGAGCTTAATACTAGAAGCTGGAATGGAAGATGCTTTAAATCGTGCATTTACGTTTGTAGATGCTGGTGCTGATGCTATTATGATTCATAGTAGAAAAAAAGAACCTGATGAAATTTTTGAATTTGTAGAAAAATTTAGAGCAAAGGATAAAAAAACACCAATAGTAGTTGTAC
>CANQZY010000049.1 GCA_947628455.1 uncultured Methanobrevibacter sp. | reverse complement strand
GTTTATACCTTTAATGTTAGTGGATTTACAATATTATTAATAAAAGCTTTTATATTAATGGGAATTATTATTTTTATGAAACAAGCTCCGAAATTATTTTCTGAAATTACCGGTATTGATTCAGGTAATATGAAATTAGGAATAAGAGATAAGTTAGCTGCTAGTGGAATTTTTGCAGCAGGAGCTGGAATAGGTGGTTTAATAGCTGGACATGGAAATCCATTTGCAGGTGTTAGAGCCTTTAAGAGTGGATGGAAGAATGGAAATTTACAAGGTATAGGTGCTGAACAACAAAGACGTCAAATTTATAAAGATACTTTAGCTGCTGGTGGTACAAGAAGAGGAATAATGCTAAATAAATTAAGATCAACTGTAGGAATGTCTTCTGCTGCTGATGCTTCAACAAGAAGAATTGAACAAGAAAGTGAAGTTGTTAAAAACAATACAACTTATGATATAGAGGGTACTTATACTGATGCCCATGGAAGAGTTATTAATATTAATGATAGACAAAATGGCGCTTCAATTGATAGTACAGTTGTAGAACAATTAGAAGCTCAAAAAACTAAAAATATAGCTGCTATGTCTGCCGCAAATGATAGAATCCGTGCATTGGATAAATTAATAGCTTATGGTAATGATCAAATCAAATTTAAATCTAATGTTAAGGGTGAAGCTGAAAAGAAGATTGATGAAGCTGGTTCAAAGGTAACATATTCTTTATCAACTGATGTAATTAAAAAAATCGATTTTGCTAGGGCATCAAAAGCTGTTGAAGCTGCAAATTCTTCTGTAGTTACTTCATTTGATTATGTTGATAGTCAAAATCAATCAAGACATATAACTGGTACCTATGCTGATATTGAAAATTTTGTCAAAAATCTATCTTTTGAAGAACAAGAAAAAATAAATCTTAATGATATAAGACAAAAAATGATATCTGATTATGTATCTAAAAATGGTATTAATGGTTTCACTGGTACATTTGCTCAAATTGAAGAATTTATAAATAGAGATTTATCTGCATCTGAACGTCAATTATTTGACTTACATGAAATAAGAGATGAAATGATTGCAGACTTTGTTGCAAGAGAAGCTGCTTCTGCAGGTGATAATAAAACCAAACAAGATATTCGTGCTGGATTTAATACAATTATGAACAATGATGGATATGAGTATAGTTATTATGCTACAGATGCTAATGGTAATAGAGTAATTAAAAATGGAAGAATTGATGTATCTCAAGATAGTGATGGAAAATATCAAGTAACACAAACCTTTGTCGATGATCAAGGACAAAAACAAGTTATAGATATGACTGCTACTATGACAGATTATGAAATAATTGATAAAATAGATAAGCTTGCTAAAAGTAGTAATGGTGTTCATAGAGATAATAAACAACGAATTGATGAAGTTGAAATTGATAAATATAGAGGCCAAAATGAAGCAATTGATAATACTACTAAACAATTTAATGAACAAAAAGATGCTAAGAAAAAATCAGAAGCTCAAAGAAGAAGAGAAGCTGAAAAAAGATATACTGCTAATGGTGGCAAAAATTAATAATTAAGGAGGGAATAAAAAGGTGAATAATTATTTAATACCGGCGAATACGAAAAAATCGCAATATATTTTAGGATTTTTTACTATTACAGATTTATGGATATTTATTATTGGCTGCTTTTGGAGTTTTGCCATGTTGTTATTTATAAATAATCCTAATTTGGTAGTATTGATTTTAATCATGCTACCAGCCTTGATTGGTACATTCTTAGTTTTACCAGTTCCACATTATCATAATATATTACAATTGTTAACTAACATTATTAATTTTTATACCAATAGAAGGCAATATTTTTGGAAAGGTTGGAGTGTGTATGAAAGATTCAACGATAGTAACAAATAATTCAAAATATACTGATGCATGGTTGCCAGTAAAACAAATAATGAATGGGATGATTCAATTAGAGAGTGGTTATTATGTAACCGGCGTTAAAGTACATCCTAAAAATATATTTATAATGGATAATGTTGCGCAAGACAACATGATATATAATTTAAGAAATTTCTATAATACTATTGATTATGAATTTTGGTTAATTATTGCTGATCGTCCTGTTGATATAAACTTATATTTAGCTGAACTCCAAAAATTATATAAAAACACTATGAATAACGATGTTAGAAAATTAATATTACAAGATATTTCTAAAGCTAATCAATTTATGAGTTTAGAATATAACGTTGTTGATACAGAATACTACTTAATATTTCAAGAAAAGAAATTGGAAATTTTGCAAAAAAAATTACACAATTTAATTAGTGGACTTGCTTCATGTGGATTAGAATCTTCCCAAACAAGTAATAGTGATTTAAGAATGATTCTAGATAATTTTCTTAATGGTGGCGAAACAATTAATTTTGGAACGGTGATGAGTTAATGAATACGAAGAATGAAATTGCTCCAAAGGGTATGGAGTTTAAACCTACAGAATTTAGAATTGGTGGTAAATATTCCACAATTATTACAGTAGTAAGTTTTCCCAAAAATATTTATGTGGGATATTTATCAGATATTACCAATATTTCGGGTGTTAAAGTTGTCGTTAAACATATTCCCATTCAATTTAATGTTTTACAAAAAATGATCAATAAAGAGATTGCAGATTTAAAAACAAGATACCAATCTGAACGAGATCAAACTATGCAAGAAAAGATTCGTCAAGATTATGAATCTCTAGAACAGTTTGTTAGTATGCTGGCTGCTACTGATGCAAGAATTTTTGATTTCCAAATGCATTTGATGCTAACAGCAGATAGCAAAGAAGAACTTGAAGTAAAGAAAATGGAAGTAAAAAGTTATTTAAATGCCTTAGGTATGAATGGTGTTGCTTTAATGTTTGAACAAGAAAAAGTTTTAAAAAGTATTGTCCCAATATTTCCAAAACAAGATATAGAAACAAGAATAGGAACACCAATTCCTTCAATTACTATTGCAGCGATGTACCCTTATGTATTTGATAGTATCAAAGATCCTGGTCTTTCTTGCTTATTCGGAGTAGATTTTTCTGGCGGAGTAGTATTATTTAATCAATTCTTATATCAAATAAGAAAAGAAAATAATCGTAATAATGCTAACTTAATTTTATTAGGAACCTCAGGTTCCGGAAAATCAACCGCAGCCAAATTACTTTTACGAAATCATATTAGAAATGGTTGTAAAATTGTAGCAATAGATCCTGAAGGTGAACTTGGGGAAATGACAAATTCTCTTGGAGGAGATTTCTTAGATCTTGGTAAAGGTGGAGATTTTGGGATGATCAATCCTCTTGAAATAGTAATGGATGTTGATGATGAAGAAATCTCCCAAGGCTTAGGTTATACAGTTTTAACAAGAACTCTCCAACAATTAAAAGCCTTTATGAAATATTATAATCCCTCAATTGAAGAAGATGTTTTAACATTATTTAGTGAAGTTGTCCAAGATACTTATAAAAGATTTAAAATAGATTATGATACAGATTATACTAAATTAACTAGAGAATCATATCCAACATTTGATGATGTGTATGCCACTATTCAAGGTAGACTTTTATCTATGGTAGATGCAACTCATGAAAGAGATGTTATGGAAAGGTTAGAGCTTAAAATAAGACCTTTAGTTAAAGAACTTAGATATTATTTTACTGGACATACAACAATTCAAATTAATAGTGATTTTATAGTATTTAACATTAAAGAATTAATGAATAGTGATGAAAATATTAAAAATGCTTTATTCTTTAACATTTTAAAATATGCTTGGGGTCTTTGTTTAGATAAAGATGTTAATACAGTTATGATGGTAGATGAAGCTCATGTTTTACTTGCGACTCACAATGAGTTAGGAGCAGAATTTTTAGCCCAAATTCAAAGAAGAAGCAGAAAGTATAACACTGGTACCATTATTATTACGCAACAACCAACCGATTTTGCCGCTCCAACAATGATTCAACATGGTAAAGCAATATTTGATAATGCAGCTTATTATTTAATCATGAATTTACGTAAACAAGCTGTAGATGATTTAGCAATGCTTATTGATTTAAATGAAAGTGAAAAAGAGAGTATAAAAGTTTATCCTCAAGGTCAAGGATTATTTGTATGTGGTAACAGAAGAATGCGGATAAATGTAGTTGTTACCCAAGAAGAATTAGATTCATTTGGAACAGGTGGAGGATATTAAAGCAAGAAAATTTCACATATTTATGTGAAAAAAATGACAAAAGAGCCATATTAAGCTAAAATTACCGGTGTATGAAAAGGGATCAATATTAAATCTATACCTTTATATGCTGTCTTCTGTATTAAATAGTATTTTCTCATTTTGTAAAGCAAAAACAGTTTTTTTTGTAAAATAAAAATTGTTTTTTTTGTAAAATGATGATATGATTAATCTAGATAAAAAGGAGAAATGTTATGAAATATTTACCACGAATTGTTGATCAAGAAATTGAAGAAATAATGGAAATTATGGGAGCCGTTTTAATTGAAGGTTGTAAGTGGTGTGGCAAATCTACCACGGGAATGCATCATGCTAAAAGTGTTGTTGAATTTCAAAATCCGGATAAAAAACAAGAATATGAAGAAATAAAAAATACTATGCCATCATTATTTTTAAAAGGAGAAAAACCAAGAATGTTTGATGAATGGCAAATGTATCCGGTAATCTGGGATACTATAAGAACAGATATAGATCATTCAAGGTTAAAAGGGGAATATATTTTAACTGGCTCAGCTAGACCTAGTGAAGGGGAAACGATGCACACTGGAACGGGAAGAATATCTAGAGTATTAATGCGTCCGATGAGTTTATACGAATCAAATGAATCGACAGGAGAAGTATCTTTTAGTGATATTCTAAATGGTAAAGATATTACAGGAGTTTCCAAATTGTCATTAGATGATTTAGCTGGTGTTATTGTAAGAGGTGGATGGCCAGATTCACTCACAATTAAAGGCGAAGCTAAATATCGAATAGCAGAAGAGTATGTTAAAGCTTTAGTTTGTGAAGAAGTTAAAAATGTGGACGGTGTAAAAAGAAATCCTGAAAAAATGCAAAATGTTTTAAGAAGTTTAGCTAGAAATATATCTACTCCTGTATCGAATACAACTTTAGAAGAAGATGTTAAAAATTCTTTTAACAATGAGATATCTAGACCAACTTTAAATGATTACTTAAATACTTTAGAAAAATTATTTGTAATTGAAAATGTCAATGCTACTAATTTAAATTTTAGAAGCAAAACAGCTATTAGAACCAAACCCAAAAAATATTTTGTTGATCCTTCTATTGCAACAGCTGTACTTGAAATGAGCCCAAATGATTTAATAAATGATTTAAAAACATTTGGTCTCTTATTTGAATCTTTGTGTATGCGTGATTTAAAGATTTACACAGAAAGATATGGTGACATCTCATTTTATCGAGATGAAAAGAATTTTGAAATTGATGCCATCCTTAGAACTAAAAGTGGTAAGTGGGGAGCAATTGAAATAAAATTAGGTTCTGGTTATATAGACGAAGCAGCTAAAAATCTTTTAAAATTTAAAGAAAAAATAGACATAAAAACGTGTGGAGAACCAGCATTTTTAATGGTTTTAACTGGTACTAGTTATTCTTATAAAAGAGAAGATGGAGTTTATGTTGTATCAATTGGAACCCTAAAAAATTAAAAATATAAGTAATAGTTTATGGTTTAACTATTGCTTTTTTTTATTTATAATATATGGTAAAATTAAGTTATTGGTGGTGATTCTTGATGGATGAAAATGAATTAGAACATGATACATTAGACACAGTTGAAAATTTAGATGAATTAGAAGAATCACCTGAAGTACTAGAGGAAGAATTTTTAGATTATCCTGACGAACAAACAGAACCGATGTTACACAATAAATTTCAAAATCAAAAAAGAAGTCATTTTGGAGAAAAAGAATACAATGCTGCTAGAGATGATAATGGTAAATATAATAAAAATTATTATGCTGATAGAAAAAAAGAATTAGATAAGAACTTAGATGAAGCTGAAAAAGAAAAGAATACAAATTTTAAGAAAAAAGATGCAACAGATAATGGACCAGTTAAAGCCGATGGCTCAAATACATTAAATAAAACATGGCAAGATAAAGCTCGTGATAGAGTTAATTTAACTAAAGCCAAAAATGATAGATTACAAAATAAAATTAGCTCAGCTAAATCTAAGGCATATCAAGTTATGCATCCCGGTGAAGTATTAAAAGATAAAGCTAAAAGTGCCATTAAAGATACTGGGAAAAAAACTGTTACAGCTGCTGAAAACTCTCTCAAAAAGGTAGTGGCATCTGGTGGCAAAAAAATTACTACTTTTTTATTAGCAAATCCTTATATTTTAATTATATTGATAGCAATAGTACTCTTATTTTTCATTATTTTGATGTTTTTCGGTGGCTCTAAAAGTGGGAATAACCACGTTGGTTTATTTGGTTATGATTATTATCCTGATGCATGTACTGAAGTGCAAATTGAGGGTAATAGAATCTCTATTGATGATTATGTGGCTGGGGTAGTTGCAGCAGAAGTTGGTAGTTTTGGTCCCGAAACTCAAAAAGTTTTTGCTATTGCTGCGAGAACATATATTGTTCAAAATGGTAAAAAAATTGAGAATAAAGATGGTAGTTGTTATTATGATGCTACGGGAGTACAACAAGCTTATAATGCCACTCCAACTGAAACACATTTTGCTGCTGCTAATGAGACAAGAGGACTTATCATAACTTTAGATAGTGTACCTAAAACTTATTATGATGCTTCTTGTGTTTATACAGCCAGTGAGGCTTTAGCTATTGATCCTGCTGGTAATTATTCAAGTGATAATTATTATATAAGATATGGTTCCAAAACTATCGGTGGTATAAATTTTCAACCCGTTGAAATTGAAAAAGCATCTGCAGTCGGCACCCTTAGTTATTATGCTAAGGAATCAATTGCTAATGGACCATGTTCGCATAACCATGGGATGGGCATGAGTCAAAATGGATCCGGATATTTAGAGGAGTTTAATAGTTATACTTGGAAAGATATTATAAGTTATTATTATAAAAATCAAGAAGAAATAAAATCAATTTATGCATCTTATGCTGTTACAAATAACTGGACACAAGTTATCAGTACTGCTGATAATTCCTCTATAGAAACTACTATTTTAAATATTCCTTTAAAAGATTTATTATCCAAAAATGAATATGATGAATTAAATGATTTAATTTATGATTCTGTAGTTGGTAGTGGAGTAGGTACTAGAGATGCGATTATTTCGGCTGCGGTTATACCAATCAAATATTTAGCTGAAAATTATAATGTTGTAATTCCTTACACTTTAGGAGGAGGTCATACAATGGGTATATACCGAAACTCAGATTCTGTCAATATTCAAAAAACAACGTCAACATATTATGGCTTAGATCCTGATTGGGGTACACCGATTAGCCATTCATATGGTGGTGGATATTATGATAAATATGGTCCAGATTGTTCATCATGGGTACCATGGGTATACCATAATGCAGGAATTAGTATGTATCCAAGAACAGCTAAAGAATACGTCGATGTAGGAGTAAAACATGCTATGGGTGGAAGTTACACTGCTCGTCCTGGTGATTTATTAGGAAATAGTGAACATATTACAGTTGTTGTAGGCGTTTCAGAAGAAGAGAATGTTTATTATATAGCTCATGCTAGTGGTGGTAAGATTGGTACCATTATTTCGACAGTAGCAATGGATTCTTCTAAATATTATATATTGGAAATGACTGATTACATTGAAAGTCATCGAATAGAAAATTATGAAACAGAATTTGCAAATGGGGTGCTAGATTACTAATGAAAAAATTATTAATGTTATTTGGTATATTATTTTTATTAAGTGGTTGTAGTGTAACTTATGAATTAACTATTACGGAAGATTCAGTTAGAGAAAATGTTACAATATATGGGGAAGATTCTAGTGATAATGAAATCATTTCCATTTATGAAAAACCAGTGGAAGCTTTTATTGACAGTGCGATGAGTTCGGAATCAATAGAAAAATTACCGGGTGAAGAATATTATGAAATGACTAAAAATATTGATGCGCTTGGTAATAGATATTTAAATTTAAATTATAATTTTAAAAAAGAAGATTTTAAAAGAGCAAGTATCATTAACTATTCTGTTTCCTCATTTGAAATAGAAGAAGAAAAAGATGAATTAAGATTTTTTACTGGTTCATATATAAAAGCTTTTGAACAATATAATGGTATTAATACTTTAGATATTAAAGTTAATGTTGATCCATCTTATGAAATAGTAAGTTCTAATGCCCATAGTATTTCGGGTAATGTCTTATCATGGCAAATAAAAAAAGAAAATAAAAGAAATAGTCCATTAAATTTAACTATTAGAAAGAAAAAAGAAGGAAATGATAATGAAACACCATCAAATCCTTCTTCAAATAATAGTAGTAATACTACAAATAACGCTAATGATAATTCCGGTAATAATTTAATATTAGCCTTTGGAGCTTTAATATTATTTGCTCTTGTTTTAGTAATAATTATTACTGTTCGAAATAAGTATAATAAGTAAAATGTTTTTGCTATTAAATATCTTTTATAGTATAATAGTGATTGAGAAAAAGGGATGATATAATGAAATTTAAAGTAGAACCTAAAGATTTTTTTCTATTTGTATTATATTGTATAATACTTCTTTATTTGTGTGCCCTTGCTGTTGCTAATCTTTTTTCTTTAATAAATACAGGGACATTTGATGGTCTTATTCCTTTAAATGCTTTTTCATTTACTTATTTACCTTTTACATTAGGTTTATTTTTTGGAGCCTTGATCTTAATATTTACAAGTGTTTCTTCATATATCTTTGATAAAGAAAAAGGTAAAGGGTTTGGTCTAAAAGTTAGTAAAGATAAACCAAGTGATGGCTATTCTAGATGGGCTAAAGAAAAAGAAATAAAAGAATCTAGTAAAGTAGAAAAAATAATTCCTACTGATAAAGAATTAAATGCCGGAGGAATTCCTCTTATTAATAATGGTAAAGAAATTTGGGTTGATAATGGTGATTATCATAATTTAGTTATTGGTTC
>CANQZY010000048.1 GCA_947628455.1 uncultured Methanobrevibacter sp. | reverse complement strand
TTTTCCTTTCGGGGGGGGGGTATAATTTGGTGGACTTTGAGGTTTATATCTTTGATCATTTTTTTGGAGAATTTTTTATGAAAGCTTGATCTGAAAATGGTTGAATTATAATACATGGTAAAATCCCACATGTGAATTTCTATTTTCTTTTTATTTTTTGTGTATATTCCTTCTTTTTTACAATAATTGGTTATGTTTTCTAAATATATCCATCATATTTGAAATTATTCGATCATCTGATGTGTGCATTATTGATCCTTTGTTTTGCACATAAATTTATAAAGAGCAATATTGACAATGGTGTAATTTTTGTCTATGTTAAAAAATATTATTTTTACTTATAACTTCTAAATCTTCATACCATTTTCCAACCGGAAATCTTAAATTTTTATCTTTAAAAATAAGGCTTTTTATGGAATAATTTATCTGATACTGAAGAGGATATGTTTAAATATACATCCCAATCATTTAAAGGTTGTTCTTTTTCTTTATTGTTAATATAAATCTGGTGGCACAGACACTTAAATTAACATTATATTTTTTTTATAGACTGCCCGTAGTAATTGGATAAAAGTCTTTTTCTATATAATACATTCACTATCTATAAAAGAGATATATTCTCCATGAGAATTATCTAGACCATAATTTCTAGCGCTGCTAACACCTTCATTTTTTTTATAGTAGTATTTAAATCTATTATCATTATATGATAAGAATTGTTAATTATTTGTGAGGTGTTATCTGTGCTGTCATCATCAATCAATAGTGCTTCCCAATCTTTAAATGATTGATTTTTAATAGAATTAATGCATCTTTCTATTGTTTCACAGATTATAACAAGAAACAATGATAAAAACTTCAACCATATTAATCTAAATATTATTTTTATATTTTTTTTTATTTTAAATAGAATTTGTAGAATAATTTTTGTATAATTTTATTATGATATAGTTTTTGGTAAATGTGGGAGAGTAATATGGCTTTTCGAAATTTTTTTTGCATTATGGCTTTATTTAATATGTTCATTTCTATTCTTTTAAGGTGTATGTGTAAATGGAATTCTTGTTCTAAGTATTTTTCGAATTCATATATTTTTAAAATAGCTTTGTTTTTTTCTAAATTATTTAAGTCTATGAAATTTATTAGTAGTGAATTAATTTCTTCAAAGAAAATATCTATATTAAATGGTATGTCGCGTAATCGGTTGAAAAGATAGTATATGGTTCGTATGCTGATATTGAATGAATTTATGTTGTGTGTGCGGCATGTGGATTGTTGGTATATTGTATAAACATAAACGGGGTTTTGTGGAAGTATTGTGATTTTTGGCGAACATTTTTGAGCATCTAAATAAAATAATCCGTCATCATTATAAGAATTTTCCACAAACTTTAAATTATTTTTTATGATAAAATCTGTTTTAATGATTTTGCACCATAGTACGGATGCAATATGTTTATTTAATAGATTAAAATTTTCTTGATTGGCCATGGGGTTCATGTTGATGATATTTTCTTTTAAATATTTCATATGAAGAATTTTTTCTCCATTAACATTATTATAATGATTTCCACCTACTATATCTGAATCATATTTTTTTATTGCGTTGTATAATATTTTAAATCCGTCTTTAAGATAATAATCATCATGATCAGAAAATATTACATAATCACTACTAACATGTTTTAAACCAATATTTCGTGGTTTTCCAGGATATCCGGAATTTTTATCTAAAAATACTGCTTTAATGTTTTCAGGATATTCTGATTGATAATGGGATATTATTTTTTTAGTTATATTATCTGTTGATCCATCATCAACTATGATTAATTCAATATTTTCCAATCCTATTGATTGATCCATAATGGAATTAACAACATTTATTAATCTTTCACCACCATTAAAAGTAGGAATAATAACTGAAACTAGATAATTTTTTTTAAAACTATTCATAAATACTTATCCTCCATCCTATTTTTTTTCGGGGAAAAAGATTCACAGCTTTTATGTGTGTGGAGGTGGTAGGGTATTTTCATTTTAGAAAATTCCATGGCTTTTTTACGGGTATTTGATTTAAGTTTATTGTATAATTTTTCATCTTCTAATAATTTATCAATGGCATTGCTGAGTGATGATGCATCATATGGATCTATCAATAAACCCACATCAGGTGTGATTAATTCATTAGTTCCTCCAATATCACTACCAATAACCGGAAGTCCACATGCCAAAGCTTCCATTAAAGCAATACCCATACCCTCAAAAAGTGATGGTAAAACAAAAATATCCCCATAAGGAAGTATATTCTCCACATCCGATCTAAAACCCATAAATTTAACATCACAGATATTTTCATTTTTAACTTTATTTTTTAAATTAAACATTTCCGGACCATCACCCACAATTAATAATTCATAATCGTTTCGTGATTGTTTTTTAGCATCCAATAATAAAGAAATATTTTTTTGCCTGGCTAATCTTCCCACAAAAATCACCACAGGCTTAGATTTATTTTTATGAGGAATCTCTTTAAACTTATCTATATCAACAGAATTTAAATGAAGTGAAACTTTTTCTTTTATATTTTTAACATTAATCTTACTAATCTCACTTATTAAATCTTCACTTACAGCCAACACATGATCTGTTTTAGATAATACTTTCTCTATTTGTTTTTTAAAAAAAGGTTTTTTATAAAAATTATAAATTTCAGGCCCATGAACTGTAACATATGTCTCAACATCATATTTCTCACCCACCTCAACCGCAGGTATGGCAGGTGCTAAATCATGAGCATGAATAATATCAATATCTTCATTTTTAACAAGATCTTCTAATATTTTTTTACCATTTATTACAATACTTAACACTCTAAGACCTTTAAAATCCCAACCAGGGCTAGGTATAACATGAAAATCATTTTGATTTTGCCCCCCCCCTTCTTGTTTTTCTTTTTTTGGTGTTGGGGATGTGTGATTATAAATACTTCATGTCCTTGATTAATAAGTTCTTGGGATAGTGAATATATATGTGATGTGATTCCTCCACTACTGGAACAATCTGAATTGAATTCACCGATCATAGCTATTTTCATAAAAAAGAATATTCCACCTAAATATCTACTAATTTTTCATAAAAAAAAAATATATTTTATATTTAGTATTTGTATGGTTTATTTATTTTAATTTTTTAGGTTAAAATTATTGGATCGGTATTTTTTATAGATTTTTTGAATATGTTTATTGTTGTATAATTTTTTATAAATATGTGATATTAATATTGCTTTTTGAAAACTTTTTTTTAGTATTGCGTTGTTTAATATGTTTAATTCTTTTCTTTTTAAATTAAAGTTAAAATTAAAATTTTCATCCACATATTTTTCTAGTTTAAATAATTTTAAGATGGATTCTTCTTTTTCATCATTTTTTAATTGAGAAAATACTAGTAAAATTGTGCTAATGAAATTTATTAAAATAATATCTATATTGAATTTAAATTCTTTTATAGTGTTGCAAATATCATATGCTCCTTTAATCATTCCATTGAATAATTTTAGGTTATGTTTATGTATGGATGAATCTTCGCGTATGTTATATACATATATTAGGTTATGTGGGAGTATGGTTATTTTATTTAAATATTTTAAAAGTTCTAAACTAAAATTAGCATCTTCAAAATTAGTATATTCAATAAATTTTAATTTATTTTCCAAAATAATATTTTTTTTATATATTCTAGCCCAAAGACCAGTGTTAATCTTATTGGTCATAATGTCAAAATTTTCTTGATTTGATAGAGGATTCATATTAACAATATCTTTATTTAAATCAAATATCATGGGGAATTTATATCCTTCAACATTAACATAAGCATTGCAAATCACCACATCTGAGTCATATTTAATTATATTGTTATATAATATATTGAAAGCGTTATCACAATAAATATCGTCATCATCAGAAAATATTACATAATCACTGCTAACATGCTGTAAACCTATATTTCGAGGTTTGCCTGGAAATCCTGAATTTTTATCTAAAAATATAGGTTTAATATTTCTGGGATATTTTTTATGATAATCTTTTATTATCTGGTGTGTGGTATTGTCTGTTGATCCATCATCTACTATAATTAATTCAATATTTTCTAATCCTATCGATTGATTAACAATAGAATCAATCGAATATTTTAAATTTAATCCACTGTTATATGTGGTAAGAATAACCGATATCATACACTCTTCACTTTTAACCATAATAGTAGAGTAGGGGAGGGGTGTTTTTTATTTTTAATGTTTGAGTCTTATTTTTTTATATATTTTTTGAATAAAATTATTATTATATGCTATTTTATAAATGTTGGATATGAATATTGCTTTTCGAAATTGTTTTTTTATTATTGCATTATTTAACAGATTAACTATTGTTCCTTTAGAGTGCATATTAAGATTAAGATCTTTTATCATTAATTTTTCCAGTCCGAAAAGTTTATTAATAGCTTTTATTTTTTGACTATTGTCAATATTGGAAAAAATAACTAATAACTGGCTGATGAATTCTATTAAAATAAGATTAGAATCTACATCTAAATCTTTTAAAAGATCCGCAATATAATAAGTTCCTTTTATAGATTTATCTAACAATTCCATATTATAATTATGGCTTGTAGAATCGTTAACAAAAATATAATTGTAAACTAATTCATTAGGAAACACTGTAATACTTGCATTATGCTTTAAAATATTTAAATAAAAATGAGCATCCTCAAAAATAATATCCTCACTATGCTTAATATTATTCTCTAAAAGAAACTCTTTCTTATAAATCTTACCCCAAGGACTTACACTAGATCTGCTTAAAATATCAAAATTACTTTGACTTTCTAAAGGCCTCATATTCACAATATTTTCAGGAGTATACTTCATCACATTAGCAAACCTATCTCCATCATAATCATAACAATAATTACCTATCACCATATCTGAATCATATTTTTTAATAGAATTGTAAAGAAATTCTAAAGCTTTTTTAAAGTATAAATCATCATTATCCAAAAATATTATATATTCACTAGTAGCACTATCCACACCCACATTTCGAGGTTTACCCGGATAACCTGAATTTTCATCTAAAAATATAGCTTTAATATTTTCCGGATATTTCTTTTGATAGTCCCGTATTATTTCAGGGGTGATATTATCTGTTGATCCATCATCTACTATTATTAATTCAATATTTTCCATTCCTAGTGATTGGTTTATTATTGAATTTATAGAGGTTTTTAATTTTTCACCAGAATTATAAGTAGGTATAATAACCGATAGTAAATAATCATCTCTATTGCTCAATTATAGAAAATCCTCCTTTTAATTCTTTATAAGGTATTTTCATTTCAGAAAACTTCATTGCTCGTCTACGAGCATTAGATTTAAACTTATCATATAATTGCTTATTATCTAAAACACAATCTATAGCGCTTATTAATGAGTTTAAATCATTAGGCTCCACCAACAAACCCACATCAGAAGTTATTATTTCCCTAGCACCACCATCCTACAACCAATAACAGGCAAACCACAAGCTAAAGCCTCAATATAAACAATACCAAACCCCTCATAAACTGAAGGCAAAACAAAAAGATCCGCATACGGAAGTATATTCTCCACATCCTCCCTAAAACCCATAAACTCAACACCGCCAATATTCTCATTTTTAACCTTATTCTCCAAACTACCTCTTTCAGGACCATCCCCAACAATAACTAAATCAAAATCATTCACCACACCTTTTTTAGCATCCAACAACAAATCAATATTCTTCCTAACACCCAACCTTGAAACACAAACAACCACAGGCTTAAAATTAGATACTCTAGAAACCTCCTTAAACCTACCCACATCAACCGCATTCCAATGTAAAAAAGTCTTATCCCGAATACCCCTAACATTAGAACTAACCACCCTATCCATCACCCTATTACTTATAGCCAAAACATTATCCGCTTTATCCAACGTCCTCTCAACCAACTTCCGCATCAACCAACCTTTATCATAATACACAAGCATATCATCACCATGAGCAGTAACATAAGTAGAAATACCATATTTACTACCCACCTCCACAGCAGGCAAACCACCACCCAACAAAGTATGACCATGAATAATATCAATATCCTCCCTCTCCACAAGATCCTCCAACACCCTACTAGCTTTTAAAGCAAACATCAAAGGCCTAATCAAAGGCCTATCCACCACTTTAACACCAATAACATGAATACCATCAATATCCCTAAGATCCTTATGAAAATAAGTAACTACAAAAACCTCATGACCCAATTCAACAAGCCTCTTAGACAACAAATAAACATGAGAGCTAACACCACCACCACGAGGCGGAAAATCACCCACCAAAACAATCTTCATACAATACATATTATATAAACTAACTATTATTTAAACTAATAACCCCCTCAATCACAACCAAACACCCCAATCTAAAAAAACATCAAACAAAAAACCGGGGGGGGGGGGCAAACAAAACACAAACACCAAACAAACAACAAAAAACCATAAAAAAAGACAACCAAAACCATATACACCTCCCCCACTTTTCTTATCTTTATAAATTACCACAAACCACATTAATCCCACAAAAATATCCAATAACTAATATAAACCTTTTATACACTTATTTTTACAAAATAAAAAAAAACACAATACCAAAACATAAAAAAACCCCGGGGGGGGGGGTAAATACCAATCCAAGAACAAAGAGACAAAATACAAAATATCACATTATATAACCCTAAAAACTAATATAAAAAATATAATCCACTCAATTAATAATCTAATCAATTTCAATACAATATACTCCTTATAACAATATAAAAACACATTATTTTCATTTTTAAAGTATTACAAAAGAAATCCAAACTCAAAATATTTATATAATTAAACAACACATAGATAATAATCAGTAACTTGTATAAAATATAAGAATTAAAAAAAACATATTTTCACAATCTTTTTTAAAAAAATATATTAGTATTAAAAAGAATTAAATACCAAAAAAAAACATTTTTACGTATATTAAAATACTTAATTATATTAAATTATTACATCAAATTACACAACAATTCTTAACAATATTATCTATTTTTTAAATCAAAAAAGAGCAAACAAAATATATCAAGACTCTCAAAAATCAAATTATCCAAAAAAATAACAAAAAAAATATTTTAACACAAATAATTTAATTTTTAGAGCTTAATTTTTTAAAAAAATAATTCTTTCCAAAAAAAAAATAGATACGGGTTACATTTTTAAATATATTTAAAAAAATATAAAGAGGTCGTATCGAAAAATGAAATTTAATAAAAAGATATTGTTAATATTTCTCGTGTTAGTATTTGCATCAATATCCTGTGCTGCAGCAAACGATATAGATCAAATAGACGACATTAACACCCCAGCAACTACAATATCCGACGATACTATAAATACAGAAAACACTAATAATGACATAAACATTATTAGCAACGACATAAAATCAAATAATAATGTTGTTATTGAAGATGGACGTGAAGGTGCAAACCTCAAAAAATCTGCAAACACATACTCAAATAATGCCAAATCTACAACATACAACACAGACAACAGTGTAAATTTCACTAAACTTAACGAAACTATTTCAAGAGGTAGTAACTACACTGTTTCTAATACTGGTAGTTTTGAGATAAATGGTGATGGTAAAACTGTTGATGCAAAACATCATAAAGTATCTGTGATTTTTAACAATAGTAATGGAACTGTTAAAAATGTAAACTTTAAAAACTTTAATTGGTCTGCAGTTACTCTTGTTAATGGTTCTCAAGTAACATTTAATAACTGTAACTTCACCGACAACTCTATTAGCGGACCTTCTGGTCTTGAAGGAGGAGCAGCAGTATCCATAACAGGCAAACTCGGAAATCATCATACTCATGGTACATTCACTAACTGTAATTTTGTAAAAAATACTGCTACATCTCGTGCTAGTGGAGGGGCAGTCTATATTAGTAGAAATGGAGAAGGTAAATTTACCAATTGTAATTTCACCAACAATTCAGTTAAAAGTTTCATATATGGTGGAGCAGTAGCCATATTCGGATTCGGAAAGGACAAAAGTGTTTGTAAAGGTATTTTTGAAAAATGTAATTTTGAAAATAATACAATAAATTCTTCAGCTACTAACCTTGGTGGAGCAATATTCTACAGCGCTCATAATGGTGCATTCCAAAATACTCATATAAAAATTTCAGAATGTAATTTTACAAATAATTATGCTGGAACCGAAGGTGGAGCAATCTATTTACATAGAAACGAAACTAAAGATGATTTTGCCATAAACAATCAAAGCGATATTGATAAAAATACAAGTGCTCTTGGACCTATATTTGGTAATGGTCATAATAGTAATAGTTTTACTGATAATCATGATGGTAAATCTGATGCAGAAAAACAAAAAAATACAGAAAAAGCAAAAAAACTTGAGGAAGAAAAGAAAAACTTATTACAAAGTATAGGTTCTGGTGATCCTGAGATATTCGATGAAAGTGCTATTCAAAAATCTGAAGCAGACAAAGCTGCAAATGATAAAGTTGTTGAAAAAGAAGTAAATAGTATTGTAGAGGCTAAAAAAGCTGCTGAAGAGGCTAAAAAAGCTGCTGATAAAGCTAAAAAAACAATTAACAATAAAATTAATTCTCTTAAATCAGCTGAAACATATAAATCTATAACTGACTCTAAAAAAGCATTAAACGATGCAGTAACTAATCTAGAACAAGCATTAAAAAAAGCACAAGATGCTGTAAATAAAGCTAATAATCATTTAAATACTTTAAAAAGTGCATGGGAAGGATCTAATAAACAGCATAATAATTATAATTATGCTATAAATAAAACAGAAACTGCAAAAGAATGTGCTGATTATATATCAAAAATAAAATCAGAATTAAATTCTGATATTAATAATGCAAATAAAGAGGCTGATGAAAAACTTAAAAATCCATACATAAATGATACACGTTATCAAAACTGGAGAACAGGATTTGCTTCAATTAAAGGCCGTAACCCAACTGTTGAAGAATATGAAGCTTATCTTAAAACATTAAGTAACACTAACCCTGAAAATGACAAACAAACACCATCTGTTAGCCAACCACAAAAAAATCCTACTACATCCGAAAACACCAACAACGAAGCATCAGATAATACTAACAAACATCATCAAACCGGCACACCAACCGGACCATCCAGCACAGCCGGCACACCATCAGACAGTGAAGTGCCACATA
>CANQZY010000047.1 GCA_947628455.1 uncultured Methanobrevibacter sp. | reverse complement strand
ATTGGTTAAGAGACTATAAAAAAGAAAACAAAGTTGCATACACTGTTTGTGATATTGGTGCTAATATTGTTCAAGTAATGTGTGGAGGAGACTTTGTACTTTTCGGTCCTATTGATAATGCTAAAATCGCATTCCCTGCTGTTGCACAAACTGATATGTTTATCGCTGAAGCTGCTAAAGATATGGGTACTGAAGCTGTTGAATTCCACCCACTAAATAACTTATTATAAATATAAGATTAGATTATATTTCTAATCTCTCTTTTTTTTTATTGATACTTTTTCTCTTTATTTTTAATAAAATTTATATCGTTTTAAAAAATATAATAATATAATAATTTATTAAAAATATTTGAGGGGTTTTAATTGAAATGTCTTTTTTAAATAAAATTTTTAAGAAAGGACCTAAACCTATAGTAGCTAAATCACATGAAGGAAAATTAGATTTATTAAGAGCTAATAAGGCAGGTCCTGCGAGTCCGGGTACTGTTAAAAAACCTGATGTTTATTATGTAACTGCTTCTGTTGAATTAGGAAATACTACAACAAAATGTGTTGTTACAGCTACTAATTTAAATACAAGTGAATGTTATTTATTAAATAAAACAGTTAGAATGACTAGGGATATAAGGCCTCCTAAACCTAATGAAGAAGTTTTTGGTAAGACTGTATGGGGTATTGAGCTTACAAAAGAAGCTGTTGCAGAGATGGTTAAAGATACTCTTTTACAATCTCTTAAAAAAGCTAATGTTGATAAAGAGAAGGATCTTGATTTTGTTGTTAGGTCTACAGGTGTAACTGCTGGTTTTGCAACTGCTGAGGAAGCAGGAAAATTGGTAATAGCATTAGCTGATGGTTGTTTAAATGCAGGTATTCCTCCACGAAAAATGTCTCCTGCAATGAGTTCGTCTCAACTTCCCGAAAGATTACAAAAATATACTCTTTTAGATAATGTTATATTTGATGGTGCTGTTGTAGGGGTAGTTCCTCCTAAAGGTAAAGAAACAGTAGCCAATGAGATGGAAGGGGAACTTGTGACTGCAGGTATCAAATTGGGTTCTAAATGGACTGATGTGGATTATAGGAATCCTTGTGTTTCTCTTGATTTTGGATCTACATTAGCTGGAAGGATTGTTAATAATGATCAACCTTATGCAAGTACTGTTGGTAATTTTTTAGGTCTTGCGGGTGTAGTTTCTGATGCAATTGCAAGGGGTTCTGGAGAAATTGATAAAAATAATGGTGCTGCTTTAGAATTATATTCTGATAAATTAATTAAAAAAGCTGATACTAAAAAAGCACAGGATAATGCTGCTAAAATTCATAATTTAATCAATATTTGTAAGGTTCCTATGGATGTTGAAAGATTTGGTACTGTGCCTTTAGATCCTATTGCTTCTGAAAAAGCTGGCACAACTTTAATTGGTTGTGATGTTGGTGTTAATGGTGATAAATTGCCAGATTTAATAGATATCGGTGCTAAAATTTATGATAGGGATGGTCTTCCAACTTTACTTTCTACTATGGATTATGTAAGTGCCAATATTGTTTATAGAGTTCTTGATGTTGCTTTTGCAGAAAATATTATAGTGGAAGGTTCTGTTTTAGGGATCACTGGTAGAGCAGGTATTACAGGTAAAAAACCAGAATTGATTTTAGAATATTCTCAAGATAAATTTAATGATACAGTGTTTGTTGAAGATGGTCTTGCACTTGGTTCTGCTATAATGGCACGTTGTATGAACTCTATGGGTACACAGAAAAATCCTATTGGCGGAAATCAAGGATCTAAATGTATTTTAGGGAAAAGAATGAAATTACAAGGTAGTAAATATTCATAATTTTCTTTTTTTATTAGATATTATGATTTATTCAATTATCATGTCTGGAGGTAAAGGAACACGTTTAAAATCTGATATTGAAAAGCCTCTTTTTAAATTGCGCAATAAACCATTAATTAAATATGTTTTAGATAATGTAAAAGGTTCTAAATTTATTGATAAAATATTTATTGCAACTAGCCCACATACTCCAAACACTAAAAAATATTTAAACAATGAAAATATTTTAGAAACACCCGGAAGCAATTATCTTTTTGATTTAAAATTTATATTATCACATTTTGAAAAAAACTCTAAAAAAGATACACTACTCTTTATTAACGCTGATTTACCATTTATATCAACTAAAATTATTGATAATGTTATTGAAAAATATTTTGATTTTAATATAGATTCACTTTCAGTAATGATTCCAACAGATATTTTTAAAAAACTTAATTTAAATTATTCTTATGATTTTAATGGTTTAGTACCCTCAGGACTTAATATTTTGAGAAGTGAAAATATTGTCCAAGACGAAAAAATTTATATTATGCATAATGAAGAATTAGCTTATAATATTAATACTTTAAATGATTTATCAATGGCTAATAAAAGTTTTAATAAATTATTTGATTAGCAATTAATATTAAATAATATGAACTAATATAATTATAATATTATTTGGGTGATTTAATGGAAAATAGACAACAAATGCCAAAAAGAGAAGAAAAACTTTGGAGTGAAATTAAAAACTATCAAGTTGCTACTAATAATGCACGTATATTAGGAGTTTTAGATGAACTTATTATCAATGAAAAAACAGGTAAAATAGTCGATATAGCTATTAAAGTTGAAAATGGCCGCAATATACATGTTAAAGGCGCTAAAAGAAATGGTAATCTATTATTAGTTCCTTTCACCAAAGTTGAGAAAGTTGGCGAATTTATTATTGTAACAGAATAAAACTAATATATTCTCTATTTTTATATAATATTTATATTTTCTTCTAACATTGTTATTTATGTAATACTATAAATATTATATTCTTACAATGATTAAATGGTGATTTTTATGTTACTTGAAATTGAAAATCTATCTGTAGAAGTAGCAGGAAAACAAGTTTTAAAAGGAGTTGACCTTTCAATAGATAATGGAGAAACCCATGTTCTTCTAGGACCTAATGGAGCAGGAAAAAGCACATTATTCTTAACAGTTCTTGGTTTTCCACAATATAAAGTTATTGATGGTTCTATAAAATTTAAAGGAGAAGATATTACTCAATTATCTACAGCTGATAGAGTTAACAAAGGAATAGGAGTTAGTTTTCAAAATCCTCCAGCTATAAGAGGAGTTTCTGTTGAAAACTTATTAAAATTAGAATCTCATCAAGAAGTTAACCAACCTTTAAATTCTAGAATGAAAGAACTAGCTAAAAAATTAAAATTCAGTGATGAATTTTTACAAAGAGATGTTAATTTTGGTTTTTCAGGAGGAGAAGTTAAAAGATCAGAAATTTTACAATTATTAGCCCAAATGCCTGATTTCACAATGTTTGACGAACCAGATTCAGGAGTAGATATTGAAAATGTTGAATTATTAGCTTCTGAAATTGGAGCATTGTTAGATAAAGAACTAAAACATGATTTGAGAAAAAGAAGTGGATTATTAATTACTCATTTAGGTTATATTTTAAACTTTATTAATGCAGATAAAGCTCATGTATTAATGAATGGTAAAATAATATGTTCTGGTAACCCTGGTGAGATTATTGAAGATATTCAAAAAAATGGTTTTAATGGATGTGTTGAGTGTGCGCAATATCCTTCATGATGCTGAAAAAGCTAAAGATAAAAAAGCACCAATGGGTGTTGATGTTACAATTGAAAATTTTACAGATGAAGATTTAAATGCTTTAGATGTTTTAGATGATTTTGAAGATTTATCTAAAAAAACTAAAGATGATCTTTTAAAAGTAGGAGTAGATACTGAAGAAAATGAAAGAGCAGGTTCATTTTTACAGGTTGATCAAAGTAATGTTTTTACTAATAATTCTATATCTAATAATATTGAAATTATGAATATCGGTATAGCATTAGATAAATATTCTTGGTTAAAAGATTATATGTGGCAAGTTGTTAAGCCAGATGCTGATAAGTATACTGCAAAAACTGCTCTTCGTGAAGAAGATGATGGTATTAAGAGTGGTTATTTTATAAGATCATTACCAAATACTAAAGAAGTATTTCCTGTTCAAGCTTGTATGTTTATTAGTGATGAAGATGTTATGCAAACTGCTCATAATATTATAATAGCTGAGGAAAATTCAGAATTGCATTTAATTACGGGTTGTGCTACAGGTGAAGATATTTCTTCTGCAATGCATGTTGGAGTTTCTGAAATGTATTTAAAACCAGGTTCTAAGATTACTTTTACTATGGTTCATAATTGGGCTGAACAAGTTGAAGTTCGTCCAAGAACTGGTATTAAATTAGGGGATAATTCAACTTATTTAAATAATTATATTTTAACTAGTCCTGTAAATTCTTTACAATCTTATCCAACTGCATATTGTGATGGTGTAAATTCTAGAGCAGTTTTTCAAAGTATTCAAGCTGGTAAAAAAGATTCAATTATTGATGTAGGGTCTAGAGTTTTATTAAATGGTGCGGGATCTGCTGGTGAAGTTATTTCTCGTGCAGTATCTCAAGATGAATCTAAAATTTATTCTAGGGGTCATTTAGCTGGAACGGTTCCTGATGTTAAAGGGCATCTGGAATGTCATGGTTTAGTATTGTCGGATAATAGTATGATTTATGCAGTTCCTGAACTTGAAGCTAGTTCTACAAATCTTGAAATGTCTCATGAAGCAGCAGTTGGTAAAATTGATGAAGAAGAAATTAATTATTTAACTTCTAGAGGAATTTCTGAAGAAGAAGCTGCTTCTATGATTGTTAGAGGATTTTTAAGTATAGATATTACTGGTTTACCTGAAGAATTAACTAATACTACTCAGAAAATGATTGATATGAGTGTTGAAGGAATGTAATTCCTTTATTTCTTATTTTTTTGTATTTTTTAGTATAATATAAACTTTATATTTTAATATATAAAGTTTTTGTCTTAAATTTCTAAGTAACCTTTATATTAATTATTTGTATAATATAATAAATAGTACATTAATGTTAGGCTGAGCTAGCTCATTAAGTACATTAAATTGTGAATTAAGGCATTCCTAAAATTTTGTCTTAATTAATTAAATTTTTTAAAAAAAGAGGTATAATTTGAAGTTTTTTTTTTAATTTTCAAATTATAGTAAAAAAAATGAAAATAATATAGTAGAGGAGGATAAACTCTATGGCTGATGATATAAAAATCGTAATGTTTTGTTGTAACTGGTGTTCCTATGGAGGAGCTGACACAGCAGGTACTGCACGTATGCAATACCCACCGAATATTAGAGTTATTCGTGTAATGTGTTCTGGAAGAATTGATCCACAATTTATTTTAAAAGCTTTCCAAGAAGGTGCAGATGGAGTATTCGTAGCAGGATGTCACATGGGAGATTGTCACTACGATGCAGGTAATTATAAATTAGATCGTAGAATGAGATTAGTTTATAAACTAGTTGAAGATATGGGAATAGGAGCTGAAAGAGTTCACCATGATTGGATTTCCGCTTCTGAAGGAGAAAAATTTTCAGAATCTGTTAAAATGATGGTTAATAGAATCAAAGAATTAGGGCCAGCTCAATTAAAAAATCAATTAGAAGTTGAAGGATAATTGGAGGTTTTTTATAATGGTAGATAAAGTTAAAATAGGAACAATGTGGTTAGGTGGATGTTCCGGATGCCACTTATCAATTGCTGATTTCCATGAATCTTTATTAGATATTTTAGAATTATCAGATTTTGAATTTTCACCAGTACTTATGGATACAAAATACGATGAAGTGCCTGAATTAGATATCCTCATTGTTGAAGGCGGAATTAGAAACGATGAAAATAGAGAATTAGCAGAAATGTTAAATAAAAAAGCTAAAATGGTCATCTCATACGGAACTTGTGCTTGTTACGGAGGAATTCCTGGTCTTGGAAACTTATGGACAGTTGAAGAATTAGAACAAGAAGCTTATGCTAATTCCGTAACCACTGTTAACCCTGAAGGAATAATTCCAAATGAAGAAGTCCCTAAACTTGAAAGCAGAGTAAGACCTTTAGATGAAGTAATGGATGTTGACTTATATATCCCTGGCTGCCCACCACGTTCTGATGTTGTTGCTCAAGCTATCTTAACATTATTAAATGGCGAAACTATTGAGTTACCATCTACAAATCTTTGTGAAGTTTGTCCTAGAGAAAAACCACCTGAAGGTTTAGCTATGGATTTCATTAAAAGACAATTTGAACTTGGTGATCCTGAACCAGATTTATGTTTAATTTCCCAAGGTTTAATTTGTATGGGTCCTGCAACAGTATCTCTTTGTGGTGCAGAATGTCCAAGTATTTCCATACAATGCAGAGGATGTTATGGACCAACAGCTAAAGTATTAGATCAAGGAGCAAAAATGATCAGTGCTATTGCTTCAGATTATGGTGTTGATGAAGATAAAAATGTAGATCCTGAAAAAGTAGCTGATCAGTTAGATGATATCGTAGGTACATTTTATACATATACATTGCCTTCAGCGTTAGTACCTATGAAAATGCAAAATGGAGGAGAATAAAAATGGTAAAACTTACTATGGAACCTGTAACACGTATTGAAGGACATGCAAAAATTACTGTACATCTTAATGATGCTGGTGAAGTTGAAGACACCAGATTACACGTTATGGAATTCAGAGGATTTGAAAAATTTTTGCAAGGACGACCTGTTGAAGAACTAGCTAGAATTGTCCCAAGGATTTGTGGTATTTGTGATGTACAGCATCACTTAGCAGCTGCAAAAGCTGTGGATCAAATCTTTGGATTTAATGATGATGATATTTTACCTGCAGCATACAAAATGAGAGAAATTATGAATTGGGGTTCATTCATGCATTCCCATGCACTTCATTTCTATTTCTTAGCTGCACCTGATTTTATAATTCCAGATGCAAATAGATCTAACAGAAACGTTTTCCAAATTATTAAAGATCAACCTGAAATTGCTCTTCAAGCTATTGAAATCAGAAGAAATGGTCTTGAAATGGTTAGAAAAATTGGTGGTCGTCCAATCCATCCTACTTCATCTACTCCAGGAGGTATTTCTACTAGTTTAGATGATGAAACACAAAAAGATTTATTAAACAGAGCTAAAAGAAACATAGAATTAGCACAAAATACTTTAGAATTAGCTATTCCTATTTTTGAAGAAAAAATGGATTTAGTTGAAACTTTAGGTAACTTTGGAGATACTAGGCATTGTGGTTTAGTAAAAGATGGTGTTTGGGATGTTTATAATGGTGATGTTAGAATAAAAGATAAAGATGGCAGTATTTATTGTGAATATAATAACTTAGAATACAAAGATATTGTTGCAGAACATGTAAAACCATATTCCTGGTTAAAATTCCCATATATTAAAGAATTAGGATACCCAGAAGGTATTTACAGAGTTGCTCCATTATCAAGATTAAATGTTGCTGATAAAATGCCAGATGCTGCACCATTAGCACAAGCTGCATTCGAAGAATACCATGAGAAATTTGGCTATGCGCAAGCTCCATTATTATTCCACTGGGCAAGGGTTATTGAAATGTTAGCTGCTGCTGAATGTGCTGCTGATGCATTAGATCAAGATTTATCTGGGGAAAAATTCCCATCAGAATTAGAAAGAACTGCTGGTGAAGGTGCAGGTATTGTAGAAGCTGCTAGGGGTACTTTAATTCATAATTATAAATCAGATGACAACGGTTTAGTAACTGAAGCCAATATTGTTGTTGCTACTATTCAAAATAACCCTGCTATGGAAATGGGTATTCAAAAAGTAGCTAAAGATTATATTAAACCTGGTGTAGAAGTGGATGATAAAATCTTTAATTTAATGGAAATGGTTATTAGAGCTTATGATCCATGTTTATCCTGTGCTACACATACAATGGATAGTCAAATGAGATTAGCCGAAGTTGATATTGTTGATAGTGACGGAAATATAATTAAAAAATTCTAAATAACATAAGGGGATTTGAATTATGATTATATTTAATGAGGATGGCTGTATTAGATGTGGAGCATGTGAAGGCACATGCCCCACTGAAGCTATCGACGTAACTCCAACATATATTCAACATTGTGATACCTGTGGTGGAGAACCTAAATGTGCTGAAGTTTGTCCTGAAGGCGCATTAAAAGTTGAACTTTTTACTGTAGAAGATGATGAATTAGATCAACCTAGATTAACTTTTAATTCAGCATTATGTACTGAATGTGGTAAATGTCAGGAAGTTTGTCCACAACGTATATGTGTTGTAACTGGTGAAAAATTCCAAGAAGTTAAAGGTTATTGTGTAATGTGTAGAAAATGTGTCCAAATTTGTCCTGTTCAAGTTATTGGTATTCCTGATATTAAAGAACCTAATGATTGTAAAATTGATCTTGATGGAAAAGGACCTATTTATATCAATAATTGTGTTGGATGCGGTTCTTGTGTAGATCCATGTCCTGTTGGCGCAATTACATTGTCTAATATAGGAGAATCTATTGAAATAGATTCTAATAAATGTATTAAATGTGGTGTTTGTTCACAAACTTGTCCATGGAATTCAGTATTCATATCTGAAAGATATCCTATTAAACGTGAAAAAGAAATTCTATCTTTCACTATTAATAAATCAAAATGTATTGGGTGTAATACTTGTGTAGAAGCCTGTCCTGGTGATTTTATTAAAATTGATGAAGATGCATTAACTGTAATGCTTCCAGAAATTTGCGCCGCATGTTCATTATGTGTACAAGTATGTCCTACTAATGCTTTAGAATTGGATGTTAAATGGGGTGAAACTCATCCTGTTGATGCAGAAGGTTTAGGTTGGGACGAAGAGAAATGTGAATATATTGGTGCTTGTGCAAATATATGTCCTACTCAAGCTATTCGTGTTGTAACTAAACAAGGAATGTTATGTCCTGATATGATGCAAACTAATGAAGATCCATCTTTTGTAAATTGTATTCGCTGTGGAGCATGTGCTTCAGTATGTCCTGAAGATGCTTTAAGTGTTGGTTCAATTGAAAAAATGATTGATGGTGAATTAGTTTTAAGAGATAGGATAGAATTTAATCCATCTAAATGTACTGAATGTGGGGACTGTGTAGATGCATGTCCTTATAATTTAATTAAATTAACTAACGATCCTAAATTACCTATTAAAGGATTTTGTACATTATGTGATAAATGTATTGAAGTTTGTCCTGAACACGCATTATATAACAAATAAAAGTTTTAGAAATTAACTTAATTTTTTATTTTTTTTTTTATAAAATTTATATCTTATTCATTATTAATTTTCCATTAACAATGGTATTTACCACCTCACCTTTATA
>CANQZY010000046.1 GCA_947628455.1 uncultured Methanobrevibacter sp. | reverse complement strand
AAACCTACTCGGGGAATAGGCGGATATTTTATTAGATCTACTAATCAAGTTAATTATTTAATTTCTATAATCATCGTGGCTATTATAGCTTATTTGATTGGAGGATTTGTGGGGATAACTGGTTTAATAGGGGCAATTGTTGGAGGATTATTAATCTCCTTAATTTCTAAAATAAATTTTAAAGTAGCCACTGGAGATGTTTTAGGAGCATCAAATGAAGTTGGTCGAATAATGGCCCTTTTATTCATGTCAATTTCTTTATTTTATTTATAATATGGGGAATTATAATGGAAATAAATGTTTTAAGGCTAAATCATAGATTAAGAAGAGATACACGAATCACAACACATGTATGTTTAACAGCAAGAGCATTTGGGGCTAGTAAAATATATTTGTCTGGAGAACAGGATAAAAAATTAATAGCAAATGTTGAAGATATTGTTAATCGTTGGGGAGGAGATTTTAAAATAGAATATATTCCTAATTATATGGATATCATAACAGAGTGGAGACAAAATGGTGGTAAGATAGTTCATTTAACAATGTATGGTTCTCAAGTTAATCAAATAATTCCAGAAATTAAGAAAAGTAATAGAGATATTTTAGTCATAGTAGGTGGATCTAAAGTTCCTACAAACGTTTATGAAAATTCAGATTGGAATGTTTCTGTTACAACACAACCTCATTCTGAAGTATCTTCTTTAGCAGTATTTCAACATTTACTAATGGATGGTAAAGAGTTTGATTTAAAATTTAATAATCCTGTATTCGAAGTTATTCCAACAGCTAATGGTAAAAATGTCAATGTCCATATTGAAAATAAATAATAAATTTATTTTTAGTTCGTAAATTATTAATATTTTAGAATATAAATATTGAATTTAATGAATTTAAATACTAAGAAGATATTGTTTATTTTAGTTATTTTTATAATAGTTATAGGAGTAATAACTTCAACTTATGCATATAGTTATAAGGGGACTGGATTTTCTCATAATATTTCAGATTCACAATATTCAAATTTATCTACTTCAGATATTTTAAATAAATATGAAGATACAAATTATAGTGCTGAAGTGACTGGAAAATGTTACAAGATAATTGATGGAGATACAATTTGTGTTGAAGGAGTAGGTAAAGTTCGTTTAGTTGGTGTAAACACTCCTGAAAAAGGTGTTGAGGGATACAGTGTTTCTAAGCATTTTGTATCAAAATTATGTAAAGATAAAGAAGTTAGTTTGGATATTGATAATTCAAAAGAGCATGATAAATATAATCGTACATTAGCGGTTGTTATTGTTAATGGAAAAAATTTAAATGAAATTCTTCTGGATGAAGGTCTTGCTGAGACGATGTATATTCTTCCATCAGAATTTAATTCAAATGATTGGAACAATTAATTGTAGATTATATTTAGTATTAATCTATTAAGGCATAAAATCATCTAATCTTTTAAAAGCCTTTAATTTTTCTTTTTTATCTATTTTAGATTCTTCAATAGCTTCTTTTATTGTTTCTATTGAATGATCATAAATTTCTTTATTTACAGGAAAAGGAAATCCATCTTTTCCACCATGTGTAAAACTATATTTTACAGGATCATTCCAACTAGCTGGTTCTCCATACACTAAATCAGATATTAAAGCTAAAGCTCTTATCTTTTTAGGACCTATACCCTGAAATAATATTAATTCTTCATAATCTTTTGGTTGAAATTCATATGCTGCTTTTAAAACCTCAAATTCTCTATCTGATAAATCAGTATCTAATATAGGATGATGTTCTGGCATGGTAAAATCTGTTAAAAGCATTTGTTTATCTTTTCTTTTGAAATATTGTTTTAAATGATCTGGATTATCATTTATTAAATCAACACTTATTTCTTGAGCTTTTTTACTGTTTTTATCCACCATGTTTAAAGATTTTTTATTTATTTGATCACATGAAATTCCAGAATGAGGATTTTCAAGATAATTGTTTAAATCTTCACCTATCCAATGATATCTTCTAGCATAATTATTATCACTGTTAAGACCTTGTTGAACAACAGCCCATTCTCCTTTTTCAGTTATAAAAAAACTATGTTGATAGAGTATATAATTGTCCTGAATACATGAGTTATCAATTTTAGCTGTAAGTCTGCTAGCATTGACCATTTCTTTTATTTTAGAATCTTTAAGATTAAAAATTTCTCCAGCATGTTTTATTCCATTAGGTGTTTTTCTAGATTTAACTCCTTTTCCTCCAGTTAAATAAATCCCATGTTTTTGAATATTAAGTGAGCGCTTTAATGCTCCAAGAGTAGTTGTTGTTGTTCCTGAAGAATGCCAATCAAAACCTAAAACACAAGAGAATGCTTGAAACCAATAAGGATTTGAAATTCTTTTTAGAAATTCGTTCGAACCAAATTCTTCTAAAATAACTTCTGTAATAGCTTCTGCAAGTTTAACCATTCTTATAAAAAGCCATTGAGGCGGATGCCCTCCATGTAAAGGTAAATTAACAGATCCTTTTCTTTTCATAAATAATATTTTTAATATAATTTTATAAAATATTTTTTTGTAAAAACATTTGAATATTAATAATAAATTATTTAAATAAAAGCATAATTTTTTAGGATTTTAATATCCCCTATTTTATTTAATAAGGATTAAGAATTTTTATTAAATTAATATTATGAAAAAATTCAATATAATAATTTAGTATTATATAAAATTAGATTAATTTTTTTATTATTCTAAATAATTCAATTAAAAAAGTTTTTATATATTTAAATATAAAATTATTATATATTATTTTATTAAATTAATTATTTAAATATACTTCATGGAGTGTAATTTTTATGGCTATTAATAATGGAGATTTTGTAAAAGTTAATTTCACAGGCAAAATTAAAGAAAATGGAGAAGTTTTTGATACTACATATGAAAATGTTGCAACTGAAGAAGGATTTGACACTAATTCTAGAAATTATCAACCAATACCAATTGTTGTCGGAGCTCATCATCTTTTACCAGCTATTGAAGAGGAAATTGAAGGTCTTGATGAGGGAGATGAAAAAACTATCGAAATAGCATGTGAAGATGCATTTGGTAAGAGAAACTCTGATAATGTACAATTAATCCCTATGAAAGAGTTTAAAAAACAAGGTATGAATCCTGTTCCTGGCATGCCAATTAATGTTGGTGATAAAACTGGTAAAATTTTAACTGTTAATGGGGGCAGAGTCCGAGTTGATTTTAACCATGAACTCGCTGGTAAAGATTTAGTTTATGATATAGAAATTGTTAAAATACTTGATGATGATGAAGATAAAGTTAGAAGCATGTTAGAGTTACATAATACTAATTCTAATACTAAAATTGATGATATTAATATTGAATTTGATGGAGATATTGTAAATATTACTTTAGATGAACTTTCTAAATTTGATCAAAAATCTTACATGGATGTTAGTTTAGAACGCTTTAAAATAGCTAAAGATATTTGTGACAATATGGATTATGATAAGGTTAATTTTATTGATTCATTTGAAATAAATTCAGAAGAAAATAATGTAGAAGATAAAGAATAATTTTTTTTATCTTTCAAATATACTTTTTTTGTGAGCTATTGCAACAATAGCAGGAATTTTTTTAACTTTTAATTTATATATAGCTTCTATTCCTTCATTTTCAAATAGAAAACACTCTTTTTTTAAAACTCTACTTGTTAGTAGTGCAGCTACTGGGGGTGTTATTGCAAAAATAGAATTATTTTCTTCTTTTATAGTATTAACACTTATTGAACCTTTACCTATATGGATTTTAACACCTGCTTTACTTAATGGTTCTATAGAAGATAATATTTCCTCTTTATTGGTAGTAGTTGGAGAAATTCCTGCATCACTTACTGCTGTATGCATTATTACAGATCCTTTAAGATTTATATCTTCTTTTTTTATTAATTTAACTAATTGTGGTAGAGCTGCATCACGGCCAGTTAGAATTTCTCCAGTAATAGTTATTTTATCTCCAACTGTTAGTTCTTTTATTTGAGAATTAGTTATAGGTGTTATAAGTTCTTTCATAGCGTTAATTTGTTCATTTAAAGTATAAAATTATTTTATCATAAATAAATTTATCCTTTGACTTATATAATTCATTTAAAATTTATTTATTAGAAATATTTTATATATTTTTTTTAAAGATATATATTATTTTAATAATCTTTTTAAATGTCTATAAATATATATTAATAATGTAATTTAATTAAGGAGATTAGAATGATTTATATAGATGAGGATTTATGTAAAGGTTGTCATCTTTGTGTATACATGTGTTATCAAAATGTATATGCGATTTCTTCAAATGCTAATAAAAAAGGGGTTTTACTTCCATATGTAAATTTTGAAGATAGATGTACAAATTGCGGGGTTTGTGAGGTTGTTTGCCCAGATCAAGCAATAACTGTTAATGTTAATAAAAATTGGTGGGTTAATAAAGATACTAATTTTAATCCTAGATTTAATGTAAAATAAAATTGGAGGTTGTGAAAATTTCTGAAAAATTTTTTATTCAAGGAAATGAAGCTTGTGCTAAAGGAGCATTAAAAGCTGGCTGTAGACTTTTTGCAGGTTACCCAATTACACCTTCTACAGAAATTGCAGAATCTTTAGCTCGTGATTTACCTAAAGTTGGAGGATCATTTATTCAAATGGAAGATGAAATTGCTTCTGCTGGAGCTATTATTGGCGGTTCATGGGGAGGAACTAAATCAATGACAGCTACTTCAGGACCCGGTTTTTCTTTAATGCAAGAAAATATTGGTTATGCATTTATCACAGAAACACCGATAGTTCTAATTGATGTTCAAAGAGGATCACCGTCAACTGGACAACCTACAATGGCTGCTCAAGGAGATATGATGCAAGCACGTTGGGGTTCTCATGGTGACTATGAACCAATAGCTCTTTCACCATCAAGTGTTCAAGAATTCTTTGATTTCACAATTCAAGCATTTAATTTATCTGAAAAATATAGGACTCCTGTTTTCGTAATGGCTGATGAAGTTATTGGTCATATGAGAGAAAAAATTATTATTAAAGATGATATTGAGATTATTCCAAGAATAATGCCTAATAAAGATGAATCATACCTTCCTTTTAAAAATATTGAGAATGGAACCAATCCAATGCCTTCATTTGGAGAAGGTTTTGATATTCATGTAACTGGTTTAACTCATGATGAGAAAGGTTATCCTGATACTAATGATCCTATAACACATACAAAACTTGTAAAAAGATTATGTGATAAAGTTTTAAACAATAAAGATGATATTTGTTCTATTGAAGCTGAAGACACTGAAGATGCAGATATTGTAGTTATTTCTTATGGTGCTCCTGTAAGATCTGTTATAACAGCTGTTAAAAAAGCACAAAAAGAAGGTAAAAAAGTAGGATATATTAAAATTAACACACCATGGCCATTTCCAGATAAACAAATTAAAAAATTAGCTTCAAATGCAAAAGAGATTATAGTTGTAGAAATGAATTTAGGCCAGATATATTATGAAGTTGATAGGATAATGAAATGTCAAGCTAACATACATTTAATGGGTGGTATTGGTGGATTATTACCAAATCCTGATGAAATATTAGATAAAATCAATAAAATAGGAGGAATATAAATGGTTGATAATAATAGCCCAAATAAATTTATACCTTATTTAAGAGAAGATAGACTTCCTCATATTTTCTGTGCAGGATGTGGAAATGGAACTATTATTAATGCATTTTTAAAAGGAATGGAAAATGCTGGAATGGATTTTGATAATATTGCAATGGTATCAGGAATTGGTTGTTCTTCAAGAATACCTGGATATATGAAATGTGATTCTCTTCACACAACTCATGGAAGAGCATTAAGCTTTGCAACAGGACTTAAAGTCTCTAATCCAAATTTAGATGTTGTTGTATTTACAGGTGATGGTGATGCTGCTTCAATTGGTGGTAATCATTTAATTCATGCCGCTCGTAAAAATGTTAATTTGACAGTAATTTGTATTAATAATAATATTTATGGAATGACAGGGGGTCAAATTAGCCCAACTTCCCCTAAAGAAAGTTTTGCAACAACAGCTCCATATGGAAGTAAAGATTATCCATTTAAATTAGCAGAACTTGTGGCTACTGCAGGGGCAACTTATTCAGCTAGATGGACAACACTTCAAGTTGAAAATCTTATTGGTTCAATTAAAAAAGGTTTTGAAAATGATGGATTTAGTTTTATTGAAGTTGTATCTCAATGCCCAACATATTATGGTCGTAAAAATAAAATTCGAACACCTACAGCAATGGCACTTACAATGAAGAATAATACAATTTTTAAATTCGAAGCAGATAAGATGAAAGAAAAAGATATTATAGGAAAAATTGTAGTTGGTGAATTTGTAAATAAACAACATCCAGAATATAGTGATAATATTCAAAAATTAAGTAAAGAAAATTTTGGGGATAACACATTAATTAACTCAGCCTATGAGGTGTTAAAATGAGAGTAGAAATTAGAATAGGTGGTTTTGGCGGCCAAGGTGTTATAATGGCTGGAATAATCCTTGGAAAAGCAGCTTCTCTTTTTGATAAAAAAGAAGCAGTTCAAACACAATCTTATGGGCCAGAAGCTCGTGGAGGAGCATCTAAATGTGAAGTTATAATAAGTGATAAAACAATTGATTTTCCAAAAGTTCAACATCCCGATATTTTAGTAGCAATGTCAAATGAAGCATTAATAAAATATATTGTAGATTTAAAAGATGATGGAACATTAATTATTGATCCTGGAACAACAGATATATCTAATGTTCAGGATTATATTAATGAACATAATATAACAGTGTATCAATCACCCGCAACTCAAACAGCAGTTGATGATATTGGTTTAAAAATTGTGGCAAATATTATTATGATAGGAAGTATAGTAAAAATTACTAATATTATTTCAAAAAAATCAGCTATTAAAGCCATTGAAACAAGTGTACCAAAAGGAACTGAAGAAAAAAATATTCAAGCATTTGAAGCAGGATATAATTTAGTTTAGAAATAAAGAGGAATTAAAAAAATGAAATTTTTTGAAAATGTTGCTAAACAGATTTTTAATAAGGAAGGAATTAATATTTTAGAAGGTCATGTTGCACATAATGCTCAAGATGCTATGACAATAGCTTCTGAAATGAAATGTCCAGTAGTTATTAAAGGTCAAGTGTTAATAGGGGGAAGAGGAAAATCAGGAGGTATAAAATTTGCCAATAATCCAGGCGAAGCTCTTAATGTAGCTGAAGAAATTTTAGGCATGGATATTAGAGGTGAAACAGTAAATCATTTACTTATAGAAAAAAAGGCAAATGTTTTAAAGGAGTTTTATATAAGTGTAACTATAGATAGAGAATCTAAAAGACCAGTTATAATAGCTAGTGCAGAAGGAGGAGTGGAAATCGAAACACTATCACAAACTAATCCTGAAAAAATAATTAAATATCATCCAAATCCCCTTATTGAATTTTTACCATATGAAGCAAGAGAAATTGCTAGAAAAATGAATATTTCTTCTGATTTAATCTCATTAATTGGAGATGTTATTTTAAAATTATATAGAGTATTTGAAAAATATGATGCAGAAACTGCCGAAATTAATCCATTGATATTAACTGATGAAGGATTATATGCAGCGGATGCAAAATTAGTGGTTGAAAATGATTCGTTATTTAGACATCAGGATTTAGTTGAATTAATACATTATAAGAAAAAAGCTGTTGATTTTGTTCGTCTTGATGGTAATATAGCTGTTATTGGAAATGGGGCTGGTTTAACTCTTACGGGTATGGATATGATTAAACTTAAAGGTGGAGAACCTGCTACATTTCTAGATATTGGTGGTGGAGCATCTGAAGATACAATAATTCAAGCATTGAATCTTGTTTTAAATTATGATCCTGTAAAAGTAGTTTTTTTAAATGTTTTAGGAGGTATTACAAAGGCTGATGATGTTGCGAGAGGTGTTGTAAAAGCTCTTGAAAAATCAGATCGTAAGGTAGGTATTGTTATTAGATTAACAGGAACTAATGAACAAGAAGGTCAAAAAATTTTAGAAAAGGCAGGGATTCCATATGAAGTATCAATGGAAAAAGCAGCTAAAAAAGCTGTTGAACTTTGTCATGATTTATATTAAATAATTATTATTTTTTTTAACTTAATAGAACAACTCTACTTATCTCTGATTTATTAATAATTTCACGACCACATTGTTCTCCTATTTTTTTAGCAAATTCTATAATTTTATCAAATGAAGGCATATTATTTAAAGTTAATCTATTACGAGAATAACCTACATGCATATAAGCTTTTATTTCTACAAAATCGGGATTAGCTTTTTCAATTAGTTTACCATAATTTTCTGGTTTTTCCATATTTTTTCCCATAACACATGTTGTTCTTATACAGGTACGAGATTTAAAAGAAGATAATAATTCCAGTGATTCATTTAAATTATTCCAACCATCTTTAATTTGAGGTTTACATATTGTTTCATATAATTTTTTTGAAGGAGCATCTAAAGATAAATAAAGTTGATAAGGATCATTTTCTAGATTTTTTAACTTATCAACACATTGACCATTGCTAACCAAAAATGTTGTAAAATTTCTTTTTTTAAATTCATATATTAACTCATCAATTTTAGGATAAATAGTTGGTTCACCAGCAAGAGAAATTGCAGCATTATTGGGACTTTTAGATTCAATCAACTTTTTTTTATTAGCTTTATCATTCCCAAAAAAACCACAGAGAAGATTATTTTGGGCAGTTATTGCATCATTAATAATAGTTTTTGGATCATCATAGTCTCCTTTCCATCTACTCTTAGTATAACTTAAATCTCTCCAACAAAATTCACATTCTTGTTGACAGAAATCAACTGAAGGTGACATTTGAAGACATCTGTGGCTTTCAATACCATAAAATTTCTCTTTATAACAAATTCCTTTATCTAAAATACTTTGTTTGGTCCAATGACAAATTTTAGCAGCAGCATGACCATTGTTTCCTATAAATCTATAACCACTTTTTTCTAACTTTTGTTGTTGTTGTATTGTAAGTGACATATTACTATTAATATTTAATATTTCTAAATTTAAATATTATATACTTTTTTTAAATTTATTTTAATTATTAAATCTTAAACTTTAAATTATTATAATAATATAAATGTAATATAATAATTAATCAAATTTTTTGAGGAATTAAATTGAATACTCCTATTGTTATTTTAAATTATAAAACATATCTTGAATCAAGTGGGGCTAAATCAGTTAAATTAGCTAAAGCTCTTGAAAGTGTCAGTGAAGAGTCAGGTATTACAATGATTGCTTCACCTCAAGCAACAGATATATATAGAATAAAACAAGAAACTTCAATCCCTATTTTTGCACAAAATGTAGATCCTATAACTCCAGGGGGACATACTGGTAATAATTTAATTGAAACTTTAATTGAAGCAGGTAGTATTGGAACTTTAATAAACCATTCTGAAAAACGAATGAGATTAGCAGATATTAATAAGATTATTGAACTTACAAAGGAACATAGAATTCTTTCATGTCTTTGTACTAATAATATTGATACCAGTAAAGCGAGTGCTATATTAAATCCTGATTATTTAGCTGTTGAACCACCTGAA
>CANQZY010000045.1 GCA_947628455.1 uncultured Methanobrevibacter sp. | reverse complement strand
CCATTATCCCTGGTGAAGTTACCGGGGGGCCAACTCTTTGCTGTATTCTTGCATGAATATATTTTCTTTCAATTCCTGGAAATAATGTACTTATAAATAGACATATAACTACCGTAATTAAAGTAGTTAATATAATATTTATTATCATTGTAATTGTCATCAGGTTTATCTCCTTATGATTTCAATTGCTCTATCCGTGCAGGTAAAACAGGGATCACACTGTACAATACACAACTGTGCATCAGTTATTTGATCTCCAATACATGCATATTGCATTGCCCCAATATTTGACATTGACGGTGTCCTTATTATACAATGTCTCACTCGCCCATCCTCTAATGCATATGAATGATACAAAATCCCTCGTGGAACTTCAATATAACTATCAACAATATCAGTATTGAACATTTCATAATCTGTTATAGTTACTTCTCCTTCAGGAATATTTTTAATTGCTTGCCTTATAATTTTTATTGATTCAAACGATTCTAATGCTCTCACCATTAAATTAGATTTTACATCACCATCTGGCTGTGTTACTACATTAAAATCAAATGGTTCATATTCTTTCATCTCTGTTCTTAAATCTTTAGCTATCCCTGTAGCTCTGAGCGATGGTCCTGTTACCGCTAGTTTTAATGCTTGTTTTTGAGGTATTATTCCAATACCCGTAATTCTTGACATTAAAATATCATCTGATGTGAATCTTTTAATAAAATCTGTAAGATCTTTTTCTACCTTATCCATACCTATTTTTAATCTTTCAATTCTATTATCATCTAGATCACATCTTGGTCTTACTCCTCCTAATACTGAACATCCATATTGTACTCTGTTTCCTCCAATCATGGCCAATAATTCCATTACAGTTTCTCTTAGATAAAATATTCTCATAGAAAATGTTTCATGTGATAATACCTCACATCCATGTGCCAAATAAAGAAAATGACTATGTAATCTCTCAAGTTCTTCCATTATTATTCGAATATATGATGCTCTTTCTGGAATTTCAATACCTAATGCTAACTCCCCTGTTCTACATGAATTCCATATATGCGAATTAGAACATATTCCACAGATCTTTTCTGTAAGTGCATTGGCTTTTTCTACGGGAAGTCCTTCCATTATTCTTTCCACCCCTCTATGATTAACACCAATAGTAATTTCTGCTTCTTGAACTATTTCATCCTCTACAAAAAGTCTCAATCTATATGGCTCCAATGCTGCTGGATGTACTGTTCCCATAGGTTCTTCTGTTTCAATTACATTAACATTAGGTATTTTATCATCCATTTAATTCTATCTCCCTTTTATTTTGATTTTATTAATTTTGGCAATATTGAAATTACTCCAGATAATACATCCTGCGGCCTTACAGCACAACCTGGAACTTTAGCATCTACTGGAATAATTTTATCCACTGGACCTTCAATTTCTTCCGATGGAATATCTCCATGAATATTTTTGTAAACTCCACCCATCAATGCACAACTACCTGCTGCCACTACTAATTTAGGTTCCGGAATTGCTTCATAAATCTTCTCTAATGGTTTACGATTTAAAGTTGTGACTGGACCTGTAACAACCAAAATATCTGCTTCACGAGGATTCCAAGTTAAAAATACTTTATATTGTTCTGCATCGAATTTAGGAGATAATACAGAATTAACTATTTCAATATCACAACCATTGCATCCTCCCGTATAAACAAGCATTAAATGAATTGCTCTTGCTCTTGAAAATGATTTAACTCCCATACTATTCCCTTTTTATTTTTTTCTTTTATTTACTATTGTTTTATCTGATAGATATTTCGAAATTATTTTAAGTTTATCTTCAGAGATTTTTATTGGTTGATCTATTAAATTAGAAACATCAATATGTTGATTTCCTACTGAATTTGGATGAATTGTACCTTTTAATCCAAATAACGCATATACTGGACAAAAATCATGACAATAATAACATACAATACATTTTAATGGATCAATTTCAGGCACTTCAGTTTTAATCCAATCCTGCGTTAGTTTTACTGCATTTTTTAATTTTTTCATTTCAATTGCCTTTGTAGGGCAAACATGAGCACATCCTGCACATCCTATACATGCTTCTTGATCTAAAGTTTCTTCCTGCTCTACATTGCCATTCATTATTTGATTTCTTAATTTTATGTCAGTTACTCTATCACTAGCAAAAAATATCCTTTTAAAAGAAGTGAATGCTCCCTCTAATGCTATTTTAAGCATATTTTTCATTTTATTTACCCTCTATTGAATCTTTAAACTTTCTCTCGAATATAAATGAATTAGCAGGACATGCATTTTTACATGCACCGCAATATACACATTTTTCATCATCAACATAATAATTTCCATCATTTTTATAAATCGCATCATAAGAACATGTTTTAAAACATAAACCACAATGAATACATGATACTTGATCAATACAATTAAATCCACCATCAATAACCTTTTTATCCATTGTTGTTTTTGGAATAGCATCAGTTGGACAATAAATTCCACATGATTGACAAAAAATACATTTATCAAGATCAACTGAAATATCACCTCTATGTAATGTAATAGCATCAGTTGGACAAATTTCTGAGCATATTCCACAACCAATACAATCATCACTTATTGACCCATCCCATACATCAACCATTAACTGTCTTGCATGAGTAATATCACATACTTCAACACATTTACCACAATAAACACAAAAACCATTTATCCCGCTATTTTCTTTTCCATTTTCTTTATCAAAAATAACTATATTATTATCTAATTTTAATGTAGATACCGGACAAGACTCAATCATATTATTATGATTTTCATTTATATTATTTACATCAACAGTTGGATCATATCTTAATTTACCATCAATTTGTATTAATGAATTATTATTACATTCCATTGAACATAATTTACAATTAATACAAGAAACAATACTTCCATAAGGGGTTTGACCTATATTATTTATACTGACTTTAAAATTATCTACATCTATTGCATTATGAGGGCAAATTTTTAAACAATTTAGACATAATGTACAAGTTTGATGGTTAATATTTAAATATTTATTAATAGAATTATTAGGGCAAACATCTACACATAATCGACATTCAGTGCATATACCCTCATCTCTGTCGATTTTCACTTTAATAGCTTCTTTTGGACAATATTGACTGCATCTTCCACAAAAAATACATTTATCCAGATCTGTACCAAAATATTTTCTTTTAACCTCTTTTTTAGTAGGTTTATGAAGTTTATATGTGGGTAATGACACATTTAATGATTTAATAAAATCCATTTGTTTTTTCTCATTTAAATCAAAACCATCTACTCTAGAGTGTGTTGGGCATTCTTCTACACATACACCACATCTTGAACAAATACCATAAACAACATCACCAATAATTGAAATATTATTCGTAGGACAATTATATAAACATATACCACAAGCATTACATTTTACTCTATCTACAACATAGCCACCATAACTATTTATAAAAATAGCATTATTAGGACATGTTTTATAACATGTTCCACATGTAAGACAGCTAAAAGCTTTTCCTGCAATTAATTTAATTGCTTTTGTTGGGCATTGCTTTACACATTCTCCAATGCCTTCACAAGTGTTTGTTGTGATAAACATTTATTTTTTCCTCCCAAGGACTAACTTACCAAATATCAATCCAATTATAGCGAATAAAAATGCAGTATTAATTGGAATATCATCATAAAATGGAAATTGACCAATCTGCCAAGCTATAACCACTGCTGCAATAATAATTACAGCAAATGATGCGATGGTAAATTTCTCAGTGCTTTTAGAATTGTATTTAATTTGACTTCCTATTATAAATCCAAATATAAATCCAAATATTATAGGGCCTAAACTTATACTATTCATGATTGGTCACCTAATTTTTTAAACCCTGCAAATGCTATTATTATTGCAGATAATCCCACAAATACTTTTAATCCCACAAATATGTTTAAATACGGTACAATACCTGCATTAGTAACATCAGGATAATGAAAAATACTTTGAATATACGAAGGCACTACATTTCCAAAATCTGCCCCTATATTATATAAAAATGAACCTGCTACAAATAACCCTATTAAACCCAATATTATAAATCCTAAAGCACCAATACTTTCTAAAATACTAATATACTCATGAGATAAATTTAATAATGAGCTTTCAAGACCATAAACAAGAATACAAAGAATTATTCCACCAGTTATCATTGCACCTCCTTGAAAACCTCCACCAGGAGTAATATGCCCCCCAAGAATAGTCATAATCCCCAAACAGATCAATATAATTGCAATAGGCAAAGCAATAATCTTTAAAATAATACTGTTCTGACTCATTCTTGTTTACCTCCCAATCTACCTCTTCCAAAAATTAATAAAACCACTAAACCTGCTGTTAATAAAATCAATGATTCTCCTAATGTATCATATCCCCTAAAATCAAAAATCACAACAGTCACCATATTAGGCGCTACTTGTGTTCCAAGATAATTATATATATTACTTACTCCTGGAAGAATCATTTTACTTATATTAAACAATGAATCTAATAAAGAAATGGAGAATAAAGTAATAGATGCAGTCGCAATAAGATTTCTGAGACTGTTAGACAAAATTACCACCCCAATAAATAAATATGATAATAATTGATAATGTTATGATTGAATAAAAAAGCATTTTATTTAATGAATCTTCTTGTTCAACTTTAAATTTAGGAATTAAAGGCATGTTAGCAATCAGTATAATAGCTACCAATAAGGTCATAACACCACAAAGTAATATGTTCACATGTCTTATTAAAACAACTAATAATATTATTGACACTATTAATAATAATTCTGCTGTTAATATTCCTGAAACTTCACTATTCGTAACAGAACCTGATGTGAAAATCTGTTTGAATCTTTTAGCAACATTAAAGAATTTATCATATAACTTCATAATAATATTCCACCTACATATTGTGAAATTCCATAAGTAACAATATTAGGACAAATACCAATAACTACAATCATTATTAATAATATTCCCATTGCAAATATCATTGATCTTGGCAAATCATTCTTTGATATTTCTAATTCTTTTGGTTTTGGTCTTAAAAATATAGTATAAAACATTTTAACAAAGACTACAAAAGTAGCTATACTAACAATAATAGCTAACAATGAAAGTTCAGGATAACCACAGCTTAAGGATGCTTGAATAAGCATTAATTTACTTCTAAATCCATTTAATGGTGGAACTCCCGCCATTGCCAATCCTCCCAACAAAATCATCAAACCTACCTTAGGATGGTATTGGAGTAATCCTCCTAATTTACGAGTATCTGTCTCACCAGTTGTATAAACTATTGCTCCAAAACCTAAAAATAGTAATGCAGTAATAATCATTTCATTTAAAGCCTGAAATAAACCTGCAGTTATAGCAAATTGTGTGTAAAGACCTATCCCTAGTCCAATAAATCCTAACTCACCCACAGCTAGAAAACCTATCATTCGTCTAAAATCTGTTTGAGTTAGAGCTAGTGTAATTCCCAATATCATTGCAATAGCTGAAAAAATCACTACTAATAATTCAAAGAATTCAACTACATGAAATATTCTATACATTATTAATAATATAGATATCATTGAAATTACTGTGAAACATTGTAGTAGTGCTGCGGCATGTGGTTCTGCTTTACTATATATTCCTGATTTTATAGTGTGGAATGGTGGGAGTCCTGATGCATATAACCATCCGAAAAAGATTAAACCACAAGACATTAAAAATATTGGTGATTTCACTGATATAGTAGCATTTTGTATAGCAGATACTATATCTGTAATATTTACACTACCAGTTGTTGCTAATAAGAAACCTATTCCTAACAACATTATAGGACTTCCTATTGCTCCAAGAATCAGATATCTTAACGCCATTTCAAAATTACCTTCTAATCTTGATGCTGCTACAATACCAACTTGTACTAATGCTAGTATTTCAAAGAACACAAACATATTAAATATATCATCTGTTAAAAGTAATGCTGTTGCTGAAGATGTTCCCATAAATATTAAAAATAAATATTGTCCTGAGGCTTTTTTGTATTTATTTACATATATGAAAACAACTAAGAATGTCACAATGCCTAAAACAAAAATAAATATCTTTTGTAGTATATTAAAAATATAGGTAATAGATGGATGATATAGAATACCTGTAACTGTATCTATCATTGGAGCATATCCTCCAAAGTAGTGTATTCCATATTGAGCTATCAAAGGTATTATTGGAATACAAATTGCAACAATTACTACCAATATTTTAATAGGTTTACTCCACTTATTAAATGCTGATACAATTACTGCGCACAGCATTGGTATTACTACCATTAAAGGTATCCATTCATTCATCATTAACACTTCCATGTGAATGATCAGCAAGCATTACAGATGTTTTAAGAGTACCATATTTTTTATAAAGAACCATAACAATTGCAAACATTACAGCTAAAGAACTAGCTCCAATAACAATACTTGAAAGTACTAATCCAAATGGTAAAGGATAGGCTGCATTTGTAGCAAACCATGATTTATCCATTCCTGGAATTAAAATAGGTACAACTCCACCAGTTTTATATCCTATTGCTATTATAAATAAGTTAACTCCTTCTTCTATAAAACTAATCCCTATGACTTTTTTGATAATATTATCTATAAAAATAGCTGCAAATAAACCTATTATAACTAGTAATCCTGATGTTAGTAAAACTGCTAATTGTGTATATGCCATTTTAATTATCATCCCTTCTTGTTTTTTTAACAGCTAGAGCAATAAATACTGGTACAATAGCAGCACTTACTATAGCCTGAGTTAGAGCAACATCAGGAGCTAATAAAATTTGAAAAAGAACTGCAATGGCCCCCCCAGAAAATCCAGTGAGAATCGCTGCTTTTAATAAATCAGATTGAATAAGAGCAAGAATAGCACTTACAATTATAATAAACATTAAAATAAATTCTAACATTATTTATTCATCCTCACTAATTTTTAATGTTGATAAAGAAAGAGCACCATCACTTGTATCAACAACTAAATCTTCCTTTTCAGCTTTTTGTATATCCTCTTTAGAAAAAATAAATGGATTTTCAGTTATGTCCTCTTCTTCTTTTATTTTATCCTCAAGACTTTTATTATTTAATGTATCTTCACTTTTATAGTATGCATATGCTATTGCATGAGCTGTAAATGGAACTAAAATAAAATATATTCCAGCTAGAAGATATTCCCCTAACCCTATTAATGCCAAAACAACAGACATATCAAAAATACCGATTATATGAATTCTTGCATAAACCACATTTTTCATATCTTTATTTAAACTTATAATTCCAATTGCAGCTATTATTATAAAAATTGCTGATATGATTAGAAGAAAAGATTGAATATATTGAATAATGTACATTTAGTTTTCTTCCCCCATTGTCATTGCAAATGCAATTGTACCTACAAATCCAAAAAATATTAATGATAATGCAATATCAAAAGAAAATTTGATATTATACATATCACCAATAAATATTAATGCTATGGCAAATGCTAAAACTGCAACTGAACATCCAAAAAGCCCTGTTGAAGCGTATTTATATGCACTTACTCTTAATGAAGCAAGCATCATTATAATTAATGCTATTACCACGAAAAATCTTGAAATAAATAATATATCCATTACTAATACCTGCATTACATTATGTTAATTAAAGAAGAATACTATCTATTCTAACATTTTTTTAATATATGGTTCAAATGGAATAATATCTTCTTTTTCTCTTGGAGAAATAGTAGCTACTTTAATGATTTTATTATCAGAATCTATATCAATAGATAATGTCCCAGGAGTAAGTGATATGCTATTTGCTAAAATAGTCTGTGAAACAGGTCTTTCTAATACAGTTTCCACATCAATAACAACAGGATCTATTTTTCTTCTAATAACTGCATAGTATGAAACAGATAACGTTGATTTAACTATTTCATATATCAATACTATAAAATATATTATTGCATAGCCAATTTTTGTTAAAAACATTAAATTTAAGCTCCATTCTCAAATATTATTATAAAAGTCAATTTTATTACATGGAATTGACTAATTTAATTATAATACTATTTAACATGATTATTTATTATAAATCTTTTGGATTATAACAAACTAAATAAAACTTATAATCATTAGGTTAATTTCAATCCGATTACACCAATAATAATTATAGCTATAAAAAAAAATCTCAAAATTGACATGGTTTCTTTAAAAAATATTAAACTTATAATTATTACTCCTACAGTACCTATGGCTGTCCAACATGCATATGCAGTTCCGATAGGAATTGTTTTAAATGATAATGATAAAAAAATAAGACTTAAAATCATGAATATAACTGTTAAAATTAAAAATAATACTTTTGTAAAATTTTCAGAAAATTTTAATGCTAAAACCCACATCATTTCAAAAATACCTGCTATAATCAAATATATCCATGAATCCATAATAATTATTTTATAAAAAACATATTAATATAATTAATTACATTATTTCCACCTATAACGTATGAATAAGTTGCAATAGCTATAATAATTAAAATTAAAAGGATTGAGAATTTTTTATGTATTTTTTTTGAGGATAAAGGCTCTAATAATTTTATTCCTGCAGGTGTAAATGCATCTAATATGATATGACTTATTAAACCTAAATATAAAGATCCTAATATTTCAAATAAACTTATTTCTTTAAATCCACATATTAAACTTGAAATTAAAATTAGAAATAAAAATATTGGAAAAATTCTTTTATTTAAAAAAATAAATCCTAAAATGATAATTATAATTAATAATAAATAATGATTTATTTCAAATGGAATACTAGTTATTTGTATTGCAAGTTGGTATGTTAATATAATAATAAGAGTAACTGAAGTTGCCAGTGTTATTAATCCAAAAATAGAATGTGTAAAACCTCTATGATTAGAAAACAAAAATATTATACCTATAAATACAATAATTAAAGCTATATAATAAGGTAGTTTTAAAATATATAATGCTATAAAAATTATTAGACCCAAAATTATTATTTGATATACACGATTTTTATTATATTTATGATCAAAATCAGGCATATTTGCTCCAATTATTGTTAACGCTATTAAAAGCGGATTTGTAAAAAATAACAAAGATAATATAAATGCAAATAATGTATGGCCTTTATAAGATGACACTAATGATCACAATAGTATATATTTACTTTTATAATAAAAATAATATAGTTAGTATTTGAAAACTAATAAAAATTTAATTTTTAATAACATTGAAATAATTTAAGAAACTTTTCATTTGTAATAATGATCTTTCAATAGCCTCATTATTAACCCTATCAAAAGGACATAAAACTTCAGCTGTAATAGCTGGTACTCCTTTTAGATTGCATTCATCTTCTATCGCTCCATTATATGCTCTTCCTGCATGAGAAAATGCTATAAATTGTGATCCTATACTCTCAGAGATATGTTTTGCAATTAAAATACTTTTAAATGTAGGTTTTTTAGTAGAAAAAACAGCTTCATATCCAGGATTACTTCCTGATGCTGTTGAATGAAAATCCCCTACAAAATCAATTTTATACTTTTCAATTGTCTTCATTATTAAATTACTTAAACAATCAGATATATGTGCGGATCTATTCAAATCTATATTATCATA
>CANQZY010000044.1 GCA_947628455.1 uncultured Methanobrevibacter sp. | reverse complement strand
ATGATCTCCTGATAGGGTGGTGTCTAGAGCAATAGCTATATCGGGATTTAATTTAAATGCAGATGTTTTTGCTCCTTTAAGACCTACTTCTTCTTGGACTGTTCCTACACCATATATTGTTGCTTTACTGTTTAGTCTTTTTAAAACTTCTATCATTACATAACAACCAACACGGTTGTCTAGAGCTTTACCCATTATTAGATTATTTGGAAAATCTTCAAATGAACTATTAAATGTTATAGGATCTCCTATTTTCACCATTTTTTCTGCGTCTTTTTTATCTTTTGCTCCGATGTCTATGAACATGTCATCTGCTTTAATAATTTTATTTTTTTCTTCGGGTTTGGTGACGTGAGGGGGTTTGGATCCTAAAACTCCTGTAATATCTTCATTATCTGTGTGGATGGTTACGCTTTGATTCATTAACATTTGGTCATTTATTCCTCCAATTTTAGAGAATCTAAGATATCCTTCATCATCAATATATTTTACCATTAATCCTATTTCGTCCATGTGTGATGCTAACATTACTTTAGGCGCGTTTTTTTCACCTTTTTTAGTGGCGATTACATTTCCCATTGTGTCAACATCGATAGAATCTGTGTGATTTTTTAATTCTCTTTTGATAATATCTTCTATTTTTCCTTCAAAGCCAGAAATTCCTGGTGTTAGAGAAAGTTCTTTCATTAAATCCATCTAGTATCACCTTTTTATGTTGATTTTTATTATTTTTTTTTAAAGTATAAGAATTTATTCTTTATTGAGATTATTAATTTATTTTTATAAATCTTTTTTTTTTAGTTATATGGAGATATGTTTATTTAGCTATTAGTGGAATAGCTTGGAATTTTTTTTTATTTATCGTTAAGTGCTTTAAATCCTATTGGAGCTGTACTATATTTAGTTCCTGCGGCTGATACAACATCTTGAATACTTGAAGTTAAATAGGATTGTGGTCTCCATGGGGAGTTTTTATCTGCTCGAACAATAGATACTTCATCAACGATGTTATTTTCAAGTAGATAGACTAATATGGCTGAAACTACTCCTCCATCTTGACCAATTATTGATTCTGATTTAACTGATAAAAGTTCAATATAATCACCGAGTGGTTTTTCATCGATATATTCGTCATATACTTCATTGCTTACAAATGTTCTAGGACATGCGAAATAACATGCATGGCAATCTTTTATACATTGTTGTGTGATTACGGGTTTTCTATGATTAATTTGGATTGAATCTATGGGGCATACAAATTCACATGCACCGCATAAAACACATGCTCCTACGCTAATAACATCATTTTGAAGATTTTCAAATTGACATATTTGGCATTCATTTTTAAACTCATTTTCAGATAATTTGCGTTTAGAAAGTACTGGTCTTGCAACAGCTTCTCTTTTTTGGATGGTTTTTGTATTTCTAGAAATTTTTTTATTAGCAATGTTTGTTAAAAGTTTTTCTCCTTTTTTACTTAATGGTTCTGCTTTGATATAACCTTTTTTGATTGCATTATCAATGATTTTTTTCCCTTTTTCTGTTCTTACAATAACAGTAGAATGATTTTCAGGGCTTCCGATAGAGCCAACAGATATATCGGAGACATCTGATGTGTAATCTGTGCATATATAACAATTTTTACGTGTGAAGATAGATGTTTCAGCTATGGGAATTTGGAAAATGTTACCGTCGATTAATGATGCTATAAATTGTCCTTTTTCAATTCTAAATTCTTTTACTTCGAATAATTCTATTCCTTGTTCTTTTAAATATCTTTTAAGGTAGGAATATGAAAAATTTTCCATGCAGAATAAACCAATTTTAACATCAATGTTAGAACCGCCTGTATATTCTTCATATTTATTGATTTTAGTAGCTGCAAGAATCTGGCAAGGTGTTCCAACTATAGCTATTTTACTACTCATATTTAACTCACCTCTACTATTATTAAATTGTGTGTTATTTATATTTTAAAAAATATTTAAATTTAACTTTATGTTATTTTTTTTTGGGATTTTTGATTTTTTTTTTATTTTTTTATGTTTTTTTATTTTTTTTTTAAATCAATATCTTTAAATAAAAGTGTTTTTTTATATTTTATATTATAATAAAGTATTAATGGAGTGTGTGTGATTATATGTCAACATTGACAAAAATTTCTACAATATATTTTAGTCCATCTAGTACAACAAAAAAAATAGCTGAGAAAATAGCTAGTTATTTTGAAGGTAGTGTTGAGATACATGATTTGCTTATGTATGAAGATGATGGTGAGATAAAAGAATTTGGTGATTTTGATATTGTGGTGGTGGGTATGCCTGTTTTTGCAGGGAGGATACCTGAAATTGCGAGGAAAAAATTAGAGAATTTTAAAGGTGTGGATGTTCCGGCTATTGCGTTTGTAAATAAAGGGAATGCAAATTTAGGTGATGCATTGCTTGAACTTACAGATATTCTTAAAGAGAATGGATTTAATGTTGTGGGTGCTGGTGAATTTATTTCTCAACATTCTATATTTACAGAGGTTGCTAAAGGAAGACCTGATGAAAAAGATTTGGAAAGAATTAATGAATTTGCTGTTAAATGTAAATCAAAAATTGAAGATCATGTTAAATGTGATGTTGAAGTTCCTGGAAATAAACCTTATTGTGAATATAAAGTAGTTCCATTTAAGGCTGTTTGTGATGAATCATTATGTACATTTTGTTATGATTGTGTATCTGTTTGTCCGCATGATGCAATTTCTGATGATGATCCTGTATTGACTGATCATGAGAAATGTGATGGGTGTAGTGCATGTGTTTTTATTTGTCCTGAAGATGCTCGATCATTTAATAGTGAGATATTTAATCAGACAGAGCCTGTATTTGTTGAAAAATTTAGTAAAAGACAAGAACCTGAATTTTATTTTTAAAAAAAGAGAAATTTATTTTTCTTTTTTAAATTCTATTTTTAGCTACATTTCTAACATATTCATTTTTATCATTAATAGATATGTCTTTAAGGACTTTTTTATTAGATATATTTTTAACAGCAGATTCTCTTACTCTCCATGAGTTATCATTATTTATAATGTTGAATAATATTTTTTGAGTTTTAATTTTAGAAACTGCATGGACTTTAATATCTTCATTATTGGTTAGTTTATATATGTTTAATAAAGTTTTTTCATCTGTGATTTTGTTTAGTGCTTTTAGTGAGAATTCTAAATCTTTATTTTGTTTTATAATTTCAATTAAGATGTCTATATTGTTGATATGTGATAATGTATGTTTTTTAATAGATGTTAGATTAGCATTGTGGAGGATGTCTATGAAATGATTTTCTGATTTTATATGTTTGAATGCTTCTTTTGCTATGTCTTCATGTTTTGTTTTAATGGCTATTTGTGTGAATAGTTTTTCATCTTTAAGGTGGGGGTTGTTTAATGCGTGTTTTTTGACAAAGTTATCATCGTCGTTTAGAATGATGTTTAGTAGTTTATTTTCATGGGTGATTTGGTTAACTGCTGTTTGTCTGACAAATCTATCGGGGTCTTTTTTTGCTATTTGGTATAGTGTATTTTGATTTTTAATTTTTTTAACTGCTTCTGTTCTTACGATTTTATCTTTATCGTTGAGCGCGATTTGTTTTAGTAATTCTTGTTCGTCTAGTATTTTTATTATGTCTAGGCGGACATCTGATTTTGGGGATTTTAGTAGGATGTCTTTTAGTATATTTTTATTTGAGATTTTTAATAATGCTTTATTTCTGATTTTGGCGTTGTCTTGATTGATTATGATGTTGGCTAAGATGTTTTCGTTTTTGATTTGTTCGGTTGCCATTAATTTTATTTCATTGTCTTTATCGTTGAGGGCTATTTCTTTTAGGGTTGTTTGGTCTTGGATTTTTGTTTTTTTTAATGCTTTTTTACGGATGTTTTTGTCTTTGGCGTTTAGTATTAGGTTTGTGAGTACTTCTGTGTTTTCTATTTTGTTTAGTGCTTCATTTCTATATCTTTTATCTGTGGCTTTAATAGCTATTTCTCCTAGTGTTTGTGGGTTTGTTATTTTTTGGAATATTTCGTCTGTTTTTTTGTTTTTCTTTTGGTTTATTACGATTTCTGATATGGATTTGTTATTTTCTCCTAATTTTTCGTATGCGAAGCTTCTGACGTCGTAAAATTGGCAGTATTTTGCTGCGTCTTTGAGTAGGTTTTCATCTTCTACTTTGCTGATGGCTAATAATCGTATGGCTCTATCTTTAGCTTTTTTACTTATATCTAGTAATATGTATTGGTTTGTGATTGAATTAACTGCTGATGCTCGATTATATCTATTTTTATCATTAATTGCAGTGTTTTTTAAATTTTTTTCTTCAAATGAAAGTTCTTCATGGTTATTAATTTCATCTGGAGTTGGTTCTGGTTTTTTTTCTTTTTTAAATCTATCTAAAAAACCCAATTTAATCATCTTCGGCCTTTATTTTTTTTTAATTTTTTTTATATTGTTTTCTCTTCTCTTTTTTTTTATTAAAAAATAATAGTAATCATTAAGGAGATATTAAATGGTAAAATGTATGATTAATTTTGTAAATTGAATGTTTGTTCAGCAAATGGATAGAAGATTAATTGTGAGGAGTCTAGATTTTCGTTGGATAAAATAACACTGTTGATTGATAGGTTATCATAAGTTCTATAATATAGAATACCTTTATTTAAATTCATGCAAGAAGAATAGATGGTGTGTTCGTATAAATCAGGGTTTTCATTAACTAGTGTGGATCCCATAGGTTGTTCAACTGAAGATAATATATGGAAAAAATGATTAACAGAAGATATTTCATCATTCATTTGAGTTGAATTTTGAGAGACAAAAACTGCTTTAACAAAGCGAGAGGCTGAAGAATAATCTCCGGGAAGACCTAAACCTCCCATGCCTCGACTATATTTAACTAAATCATAATTTTTACATAGATTGTTTTTAGGTTGAGCGTTGGAGATGCTCATAAAATTATTTAGGTTGAATAGCTGATCTTCGAAAGGTGGGTTGTTGGTTAGGATGTTTAATGGGTTGTCATAAACTTTTAAACCTTTATCTGTGGATTCTAAAACAATAGATCCGGTTTTATCAGCTATCATCCAGTGAAGTGGTGAGACAGGAAAATGGGAGTTGAATGGGGTGTCTATAATATTTAATTTAGAAATAACATTTTTAGCTTCGGTTAAATTATTGCATTTGCCTAGAATATATGGAATGAGTTCGAATTCGGCTAAATTGATGCAATCTTTATTGATAGATTCATTGTATTTAGCATAACCATCGAAATTTAAACCGCCCATAGCTAGTCCTTTATTATTGATAGCATCATAGAATAAAGGATATTCATCTACACCTGCTGCAATACCTATGATGGGGTTGTGTGTTTTTAAAGTATTCTCATCTCTAAAATTAAACACATAATTTTTAGGGCATATAGCTACTTTTTCATTATAAGAAATTTCATAGTCAAAATTACGGCCAAAATAATAATCTTTACCTTTAAAAAGTGCTGCTGTGCACATAAATATCACCAAAAATAATTTATTAATTGTTGTTGTATATTAAATTTTTGTTTTATATGTGAATTTTATAATTATGTTTTTATAGGTTTATATTTACATATATAGTATTATAATTGTAATTATGTTTAAACAGGCTTTTATTGAGAATACGATTATTGGTTCTATAACAATAGTTTTTTCAAAAAGGATTGAGGAGATTATTCTTTCTAGTGCTAATGTTTCTTCGTGTGAAATAGCTTATGAAAAATATGGTGATCTTTGTGTGAGTGATCATCCTGTTGTTGTGGAGTTGTTGAATTATTTTAATAAAGATGATTTTAATTTTAGTGTTGATGATTTGAATTTTTCAAAATGTGGGGATTTTCAAAAATCTGTTTTGATGGAGGAGTTTAAAACTCCTTTTGGTGAGGTTAATCATTATAAGGATTTAGCTATGAAGATTGATAATCCTAATTCTTCAAGGGCTGTGGGTAATGCTCTTAGGAATAATCCTTTTCCTATTATAATTCCTTGTCATAGGACTATTAAAGTTAATGGTGAGATTGGAGGTTTTAATGGGGGTTTAAATAATTATTATAAAAAAATTCTTTTAGAACATGAAGGGCATTTTGTTAAAAATCAAAAGATTATTACATAAAAATTATTATTAAATTAAATATTATAAAAAGAAGTAATGAGTAAAAAATATAAATAATTTGATTTATGGAATTTTTTGGAGTTTTGTTTGAGATTTAGTAAGGGTTTAATTATGAAATTAAAATTAGCTATAGTTTATGGGATACTTGCATGGTTTCTTACTTATATTATTTCAACGATTTTGAATCCATTTATTATAGATAATATTCCTTATATTAATATTGTTATTCCTATTTCGATTATAATAGTGACTGGGTTTTTTGGGATATTGTATATAAGAAATTTTAATTCGCATGAAGTTTTTGAAGGATTTGTTGTGGGTATGATATTTTTTGTGATTGATTTTGTATGTGATTTGGTATTTTTTATATTGCCTAATAATCATAATGTGATTGTGGATAGTTATCCGCTTCATTTGATTTCGATGATAATTATGATTCCTTTGATAACTACTTTTATTGGGTATTTGGCTCAAATGACTATTAATCCAAGGTGATGGAGAGAAAATGATTCCTGAAAATCATCCGCGTAGAGATTCTTTAATTTTAAGGGATAAGATTGTGAAAGCAAATGATAGTGGTATTCTTGCTCCTTCGTCTCTTATTGCTCATGGTAGGGGTGAGACTTTTGATTATTTGTTGGGTGAGAGAACTACGTTGCCTGCTAAAAGGGCGATTTATGTGGCTGTTGCTACGATGATTGTTGCTGATAATCCTGTTATTTCTGTGAATGGTAATACTACTGCGTTGGTTATAGATGAAATTATTGGATTAGCTAATGAATTGAATGCTAATATTGAAATTAATTTATTTTATAGAACTGATGAAAGAGTTGATAAAATCGAGAAGTTGTATCGAAAACATGGTTTTGATGATATTTTAGGGGGAAATGATGATGAGATTAAATATCTTCGAAGTATTAAAAATCCTCGTGCGACTGCTAGTAAGAGAGGAATATATGATGCGGATGTTGTGTTAGTTCCTTTGGAAGATGGTGATCGTGCAGAGATTCTTTCAAAAACGGATAAAACTGTGATATGTGTTGATTTAAATCCTCTTTCCAGAACTTCAAGAAAATCAGATATTTCAATTGTGGATAATATTGTGAGAGTTATTCCTTTGATGGTGCAAATAGCTAGGGATCTTAAAAATCAGGATGAGGAGTTTTTATATGAACTTATAGATAGTTATGATAATGAATATAATCTTAAAGAGTCATTAGAAGAGTTTAAAATAAAAGAGGGGTATTGATGAGAATAATGGGTGTATCTGGGCTTCCAGGATCGGGAAAAAGTATAGTTTCTGAATTAGCGGTGGAAAAAGGAGCTATTATAGTGAGTATGGGTAATATTATAAGAGATGAAGCTAGTAAAAGAAAACAATCAACTAAACAAACAGCGCAAAAGTTGAGAGAAGAAAATGGGCCTTTAATTGTGGCGAAACTCACTATTAAAAAAATAAAAGATATTATTAATGAAAATTCTGCAGAAATTATTATTATTGAAGGAATTAGAAGTCCGCATGAAGTAGAGTTATTTAAAAAACATTTTCATGATTTCATGATTTTATCAATTTTTGCAAATCCTTCCATTAGATATGAAAGACTTAAAAATAGAGGTCGAGCTGATGATTCGCAAAATTATGAAGATTTCATTAAAAGAGATCAAATGGAACTTGATTTTGGAATTGGGAATGTAATCTGTTTATCTGATAAAATAATAATAAATGAAGGTGATCTAGAAGAATATTTAATTCAAATAAATAATTTCTTTAAAGAATACCTATAAAATAACTATGAAAGATTTTATTGTTTAAACTCAAGTTCTGCATGTTTAATAAGATATGTTCCATTATCATTATTCCATTTTTTTTGTGCTTCTATGATATTTATTCTTTTTTTAAATATGGGTCCATCAACTACAAGTGTTTCTGCTTCACCACCTTCAAAAGCAATGTTAATATAATATTTTTTATTTAGTTCTACTAATTGTTTAATGGTTTGTTCATCTATTTTTCTTCCAAGCCATGATTTATCAAATCCTTCTGCAAAAACACCGCTTATAATAACTTCAAAGCCTAATTTAACTATTTTTTTCATATAATCTAGTTCATTTACATGCCAGTAAGGTGAAATTATTTTAAGTCCGGTTTGATTTCCTAATTTTTCGATTCTGGATTTTTGATAGTTAGAATATAATGCGCCGGTATATATACCTTCAATGCCTAAATTTTTTAATTTTTGAAATTCTCTTTTTAAATCTTCAAGTTCCTTTTCTTTAAACCCATTTGTACTTGCCATAATAATAGGAATTTCAAGAGCTTCTGCAAGCATTTCAGTCAGATGAATATTAGGAACATGAAACATATATGATTCATCATTAAAAGACTTCATAGAAAGAAGATACTCCACACTATCATTATTCTCTAATGCACTATACAAAGCCATAGTACTATCTTTTCCACCAGAAAATAAAACTGCCACATTCATAACTTCTATTCTCTTCTACCCATTTACTATATTATTTTCTTTTCAAGAATTTTCTTAATTTTCTAAATCCTACAACTATTGAATCAAAATAAATTCCAACACCCGCAAATATCATTCCCACAATACCTGTCATCACTATAAACTCCTCATTAGATAACATAGAACTATTAGTTTGAGCCATTACATCCTGAACCGGCCCTGAAACATTATCCGCCACTATTCCTCTATCAAACAATTCTTGTTTCACCACATCAAGATCAGAAGCATCAACAGTAATATTTGCATGAATCTGAGCATACGTTAACGTATCACCATAAACCAACAAATACCAATCAGAAAATGACTTCAAAGCCTCCGAAGGATCATAACCCTTCTCAATCGAAATATCTATCTTACCAGACTCATTCACAGTATAATTCGTATAATGCGAATCTAAATTCGGAACAACAGAATTCATATACTTCAATTCCTTATCATTAAAATGCCACAAATTAAACGTAATAGCCGTAATATCAAAAGACTTAACCCCTTTAGTATTCGAAATATTCTGCTCAATCTCCGGCATATCAGAAGCTGATGACATCACAATTTCAAGAGTCTCTTCACTATTAGGCATCAACTTCACAACATCACCCGCAAACTGAGGCAATTCATCATAAAGAGGCATAAGGAAAAACGCCCCACCTAAAGATCCAATAATAAAAGCAGAAACCAATATAAGAACCACTTCTTTTTTAGCAATAAAAGGCTTCAACATCCCTATAGAAAAAACAAACGCCATCATCACTATAAAAAGTATAATATAAACTATTGTGATTAATAAATCCATATATTCACTCGCCAATCATATTATATCAAAAAAAAATAAAAATTACATTTAACTAATATATAATATCTTACTAATTATATAAATTATTACCATTAAAATCCTAAAAAAAAAATAGTTTATTAAAAAAAAATAATTAAACCCTATCTAATGAATGATCAATACTAGCCTCTAAAAAAGATTTAAACAAAGGATGAGGCCTATTAGGCCTTGACTTAAACTCAGGATGAAACTGACAACCCACAGCCCAAGGATGATCAGGATACTCAACAATCTCCACCAAAAAATCATCAGGACTAACACCCGAAACTATTAAACCTTTATTTTCCAAATCCTCACGATAATCATTATTAAACTCAAACCTATGCCTA
>CANQZY010000043.1 GCA_947628455.1 uncultured Methanobrevibacter sp. | reverse complement strand
CATTTTATCCGTAATATAATCTATTTCCAAAGAATGTTCTTCTTCATTAATTAAACCATTTATATTATCTTTTACTTGATAAGTAAAAATAGGCATTGTTTTATATTCTATATTTCCTTTATTATCTTTAACTCTTCCCTCTTTAACATCACCATTTTGTAAAGCTTGGAATAATTCTGGTTCTAATGGTTCAACTTCTAAATAAAATCTATTATGCTTATTAGGAGACTTACCCTCTACAGGACCAGCAGACCCAGATACAGTTTCCCTATACACTACAATAGGCTCAGAAGTCTGTATTTCCACACCTTTATCCTGAATCCTATAACTAATAACTTCTAAATGAAGCTCACCCATACCTGAAACTAAATGTTCACCTGTTTCCTCATTAATTTCAATTTTAACAGTAGGATCTTCCTTAGCCACCTGCCTTAAAACTTCAATCAACTTTGGTAAATCCTTAGTATTTTTAGCCTCAACAGCAACAGTAACAACAGGTTCAGAAATATGCTCTAATCCCTCAAATTCTTTAATAACATCATCTGGCGAACAAATAGTTTCTCCAGCTACCGCACCTTTAGCACCAGCAATATACACAATATTACCCGCAGGTACTGAATCAGTATTAACTCTCTCAGGACCAAAATAAACACCTACTTGCTGCACTCTTGACTTAGAATGAGAACCTACCATATATACTTCAGTACCCTTCTCAATAGTACCTCCATACACTCTCCCAGTAGCTATTTCCCCAGCATGCTTATCAACAGACACATTAGTCACCATCACAGCTAAAGGCCCATTCGGATCAGTATTTATCATACATTGACCTGCAGCAGAATCAATATCACCATCCCAAATATTCGGCGCCCTATAAGGTTGAGAAACCTTAGGTGAAGGCAAATGCTCAACTACCATACCAAGCAATACTTCTGATAAAGGAACCTTTTGAGCCAATTCCTTTTGTTTATCATCATTACAATAATCAATAATATCCTTAAAACTAATCCCAGTTTTTTGCATCATTGGAACATTAATAGCCCAATTATGATAAGCAGAACCAAAAGCCACAGAACCATCAGTCACATCAGCAACCCATTCATCTTTCTTATCAGAAGGAGCCATATTCTTAATTAATTTATTAGCCTCAGCTATAATCTTCATAAACCTATTTTGCAACTCTTGAGGTTCCAATTTCAACTCATTAATTAATCTATCAACCTTATTAATAAACAAAACTGGCTTAACATTCTCTTTTAATGCTTGTCTAAGCACAGTTTCAGTTTGAGGCATAATACCCTCAACAGCACATACAACAACAACAGCACCATCTACAGCTCTCATAGCACGAGTAACATCACCCCCAAAATCAACATGACCCGGAGTATCAATTAAATTAATAAGATATTCAGAATCCTTATAATCATGAACCATTGACACATTAGCTGCATCAATAGTAATTCCACGTGCCTGTTCCTGCTCATCAAAATCTAAAAATCTTTGATCACCTGCAAGTTCTTCAGAAATCATACCCGCACCTGCAAGAAGATTATCCGATAAAGTTGTTTTACCATGATCAATATGAGCACAAATACCAATATTTCTAATAGAATCTGGCTTATACATCAAATCCTTAATCTTTGCAATCATTTTGTCTCGTCTACTCAAAAAAAACACCTCTAATAAACACTAGTGTGCTGCCTTAGCAACCCTCTCTTTCTCTTCTTTCTTCTGTAACGCAAAACTTCTAGAATCCTCTTCAGAAGCTAAAATCAACTCTTCTGCCAAACACTCAGCAGCAGATTTCTTATTTTTAAAAGCAGCTTGTAAAGTCCCCCTAGTTAAAAACCCTAAAGAAAGATCCACTCTCCTTTGAGGAGAAATATCCACAGCCACCTGATATCCAATCCCACCATACTTAATACGAGTAGTCTCTTCACGAGGAGCAGTATTCTCAACCGCCGTGACTAAAACCTGAACCGGATTTTTCTTAGTTCTTTTATTAATAATTTCCAATGACTCCTTAACAATATTATAAGCCTTATTTTTCTTACCTGAATTAATATGAGTCCTCATTATCTTATTCATTAACCTCTCAATAACAGACACTTTAGACTTTGCAAACTGCCTCTTTACATGCCTACCCAAAGTATGAGGAACAAGAGTTTCATCTAAACATATATACTTGACTAAACCTAAATCATCAACTTGAATTCCATCAAGCTCCCATTTATTGAATAACTTACTCATAAACAAACACCCTATCTTACAGGTTTCTCAATCTTACCACTTACCATCTCTTCCAAAGCAACATTATTCACTTTAGACACTTTCCAACGAACTCCCGGAATATCACCCATAGATCTACCAGATGGACCTCCAATTCCCTCAATCATAACTTCATCATGCTCATCAATAAAACCAATAGCCCCATCACCCGGAGCAAAAGCAGTTAACTGTTTCCCATTCTTAATTAACTGAACACGAACACACTTACGAATCGCAGAATTAGGCTGTTTAGCTTCTATTCCTACCTTCTCAATAACAATCCCCCTAGCCTGAGGAGCCCCTTCAAGAGGATCCGCTTTAACATCCAATCTCAATGCTTTCCTTTTGTAGTCCACATCCTTCCACTTAAAATTCTGTCTATTCTTTTTAAGTTTTTTTGCAGCAAAAAGCCCTGACATATTCTCTCTCCTTAAATAAATCAAAAACCCACATACAATCAAAATCCACCGCTGCGATTTATATTAACCAAAATTAATACAATCTAAATTCCGATAAAAAACTGTGGTTATAATACATAAAATGTTTATCAACTGTAATAATCAAAAATAGTATGATAAACCCAAAAAAAGATATTTAGAACATGAATCTATAACAAAAGCACACCAGTTATAGTTTAAAAATATCTTAAAAATAAATATATCATCAAACCTTTATAAATGTATGCTTTTCAACAACACCAATAAAACAAAAAAAAGAAAAAAAAGCTAAAAACCAGCTATTTCAAAATAACATTAGTTATATCTTGCTGTCTTTTAGCTAAAACCTTAGCCCTTTCAATATTAACCCCATTTTTACCAATAGCTATACGTTTATTAACACTATCAGTATCCACAATAGCTATCTTTTCACCAGACTTATTCTGAGTAATATTAACAGACTTCAACTCCGCTGGAGATAACAAATTTTTAATAAATTGAATAGAATCATCTGATAATTCAATAACCTCTACCCCTTTATCTACAGCTTTTTGAACTTTTGAAACCGTACTCCCACCTTTACCAATAGCTAAACCCATATCCCCATTTTTAACTACAAAAATAACTTTACTATTCTCATCATCAATAATACAGTCTTTAACCATTGCACCAGTCATACTTTCAAAAAGAGCTATGTATCTAATTTCATTTGAATTAAATTTAATAGACACTCAAATCTACCTCAAATCTTCCAATATAGTAGAATCTCCTGGATCATTAATAATTAATGTAGCTACAGTAAAAGGTTTACCACAAACAGAACCTAAATCCACACTCGAACCTTGATAAATGTAGTAAGGAATATCTGAAAGATTGGAATAATATTCAACATCTTCAATAATTTCTTTAGGACTATTTTTAGCAACTACTACTAGTTTACCTTTCCCTAACTTTAAAGAATGAATTGATTTTTCAGAACCCAAAATTGTATCCCCTGTATCTACAGCAACTCTGATCCCCCTATCTATATCCATAATCTAACCTCCTATTTACTTTTATTTGCCATTTTGACACTAACAGAACCTGTGCCAAGAGGTATTGGTTGTCCAATAATAATATTTTCAATAATACCCGTTAAATCATCTACTTCTCCACGAATACTTGCACGAAGTAAATGTTTACCAGTTTCTTCAAAAGCTGCACGAGCTAAAACACTTGATTTTTCACCACTAATACCATGCCTTCCAATAGATTTAACAAATCCCTCTGAAGTCATAATATCAGCAACAAGCATAATATGCCTAACATCAACACTAAGTCCTTGATTTAATAACGTATTTTGAGTTTCAGCTATAATCGCACTACGAGCCGCCTCAATCCCCAATACAGTCTCAATTTCATGAATATCATTAGTTGTTGTTCTTACCTTATCAACCCCATCCATTTCAAGGATATCACCAAGATTTGAACCCTCTGTATGCACAACCCATTCATCATCTTTACGAATAATAACTTTCCCAATACCTTTCAAACCACTTATTTGCAAATCACGAACTTTATCAGCTAACAAACGAAGTTCTCTAATTGACCGTTTTGGCGGTTCCACTACAATCTCATCATTCTCAATACTAACATTAGACTTCTTAAATGCTTTCTCAACTTTTGCTATAATATTATCATAATCTAATCTTTTTTCCTCAATTTTATCCTTATCAAGTGTTGCCTCAACCTTCATCTCAGCATAATTTAAATTAAAATTTAATAAAATATCGTTCAGATTACTTTTACCGATAACATTAGCTATTGTTTTAACAAATTCTTCATCTTGTCTTTTATCTTCTTCAAAATAAATATCCATTGTTGGAGTAGAAATCTTTTTTCTAGCATCTACAATCTCAATAAGCCTTGGAAGACCTAAAGTAACATTTAATTCAGCTACCCCTGCATAATGAAAAGTACGCATAGTCATCTGAGTACCCGGTTCACCAACAGATTGTGCAGCTACAGTTCCAACAGCCTCTCCAGCTTCCACACGAGCTCGATCATAGGCAATTTTAACTCTACTAATCAATTCACTTAATTCATCATCTGATAAATTTCTACGAATATAAGCATCAGCTAAGTCATTAACATAACTATCCGGAAATTCAATCCTTTCCTTATTAAGAAATTCTTTTACCTTTTCAATAGCTTCCATATTCACACCTTAACTTTTAATCCTTATTTCGTCAATAATCTTATCTAAATCTGCTGCTTTACCATAATCACTTTTAGCAGGATCTACCCCATCCTCTCCAAACATCAATTGAATAACCATCCCCTGATTATCAGTTACAAGTCCAGAAGATTTTACTTGTAAATCTTGAAGAGCATTAACCAATCTTCTTTGCATATACCCTGACTGTGCAGTACGAATAGCAGTATCTACAAGACCTTCTCTTCCACCCATAGCATGGAAAAAGAATTCAATAGGATCAAGACCCTCTTTATAACTAGAATGAACAAACCCTTTTGCTTTTGCACCTAATTCATTTTTTCTAAAATGAGGTAATGTCCTTCCAGAATATCCTCTATGAATTCTACTACCCCTAACAGATTGTTGACCTACACAAGCCGTAATCTGAGTAAGATTTAACATAGATGCTCTTGCACCTGTACGAGCCATAATTACAGAATAATTAGGAAGAACACCCCTCATATGAAGATAATTCTCAGCTATCTCACCAGATTTATCTCTAGCTTCACCAAGCACCTGCATAATTTTCATTTCAAGAGTTTCTTCTAAACTCCTACCAGGCAATGCTTCAAGAAAATTATCCTCATAAGCTTGTACTAATTCATCAACTTTTTCCTCTGCAAGCTGTAAATGATCTTTAATTCTTTCCTGAGCTTCATTTGGAATTTCTTCATCATTAATACTTGTAGTAATTCCATTCAACATTATTCCACATATAGCTAAATCAGTAGAACGATTTAAAAATTCACTAGCTCTATCCGCACCATACTCTTTAACAATTTTATCTAAAATTTTACCTGAAAATGAACCATATGCCTTCTCATCAATTGCCCCACTTTTAAGTTGACCATCTTCAATAACCACATAAGCATCATAATCACAATCTTCTGGATTAAAACCTGAATTACTACATTTACCACACTTTCTACAAATTTCAGCTTTATATGTTAAATTTAAATCATCAGGTAATAATAAACTAAATAATTCCTTACCTGTCCAATTTCTATTTTTACGTTTTGGTAAGTCCAAATGTGATTTTCTAATAATCTGAAAAGCTTCTTCTTCTGAAAATTCTGTTCCTCTTCTAGTTAAAATATAAGCACCTGAAATATGATCATGAATAGCTCCAATAATCGGCCCACCAAATCTTGGAGATAAAATATGTTCTTGTACACGCATTAATGATTTAGCTTCTGCTCTTGATTCATCTGTCTGAAATACATGCATATTCATTTCATCCCCATCAAAATCAGCATTATATGGAGGGCAAACACAAAGATTTAATCTAAATGTCTTATATGGAAGTACTCTTACTTCATGCGCCATCATACTCATTCTATGCAGAGAAGGTTGACGATTAAACAAAACCATATCCCCATCTTTAAGATGTCTCTCAATAATGAAACCAGGTTCCAATTGTTCCAAAATCATTTCTTTAGTTTCATCATAAACTCTAACCTTACGCCCATCTTTCCTTATAACATAATTTGCACCTGGATGAATATCTGGACCATTTTCAATATATTTTCTCATTTCGTCCATATTCCATTCATTAACATAAGATGGAACAGTTACTTCTTTTGCAATCATCTCAGGAACTCCCACTTCATTAATACTAATATTTGGATCTGGTGAAATTACAGTACGTGCTGAAAAATTAACACGCTTTCCAGACAAATTACTTCTAAACCTACCTTCTTTTCCTTTAAGTCTCTGAGCTAATGTTTTAAGAGGTCTTCCAGAACGATGTCTTGCTGGAGGAACACCTGAAGCCTCATTATCAAAGTAAGTTGTAACATGATATTGCAATAACTCCCACAAATCTTCTACAATAAGTTGTGGAGCTCCAGCTTCCATGTTTTCAATTAATCTTTGATTAATTCTTAAAATATCTACAAGTTTATGTGTTAAATCATCTTCAGATCTTTCACCTGTATCTAATGTAATTGAAGGCCTTACAGTTACAGGAGGTACAGGTAAAACTGTAAGTACTAACCATTCAGGCCTAGCTACTTCAGGATTAACACCTAAAACATAAGAATCCTCATCAGATATTTTTTCAAGTTTTTCTCTAACTTCAGAAGGTGTTAATTTATAATCTCCTTGTACAATAGAAATTGGTTTATCTATTGTTACTTCTTCTTGCTGTGCTTCACAATGAGGACATACATCTCTACGAGCAGTATTATAAATCTCTTTTAACAAATTATTTAAATTAACACCATGATTTTGAGCTTCTTTAATTTTTTGAGTATACTCTGCTATTTCTGAATCTGTTAAAAGAACTCTTCCACACTCTTGACAAGTCGAACGTAAAATTTTATGAATAATATCTCCAAATCCCACATGAATTACAGGTCTTGCAAGTTCAATACTACCAAAATGTCCTTGACATTCCCCACCACGATATCCGCAACTCCTACATTTTAAACTAGGATCAATAACCCCTAAATGAGGATCCATTAATCCCCCTTCAATTGGATACCCATCTTCATCATAAGTATCAGGTGTTTCAATTTTAACTACTGACATATTACGAATATCATCAGGAGACATAAGCCCAAAATTGATTTGCTGAATTTTTTTAATTAAAGCTTCATTTACCATAATTTAATCTCCTTTAAAATTATGTTTTATCTCCTAAAACTAATTTAGGGAAAATACATAAACTTTTAAGTTCATCTAATAATAATTTAAATGCATAAGAAATTTCAACAGGATAAGTTTCAACATCCCCACAAATAGGACAATATTTCTTACCTCTATTCTTATCTTCAATAGCTAACATCCCACAATTTTCACAAACAACAGCTTCATATTTATCAGATTCATCTAAAAGTCTTTCTTTTAGTGTGAGAGCAGCTCCATGGGCAATAAGACAATCTCTTTCCATTTCACCAAATCTTAAACCCCCTTCACGAGCCCTACCTTCTGTTGGTTGACGTGTTAGAACTTGTACAGGACCCCTAGAACGAGCATAAACTTTATCAGTAGTCATATGGTGTAATTTTTGATAATATGCCACTCCTATAAATATTTCAGCATTAATTCTTTCACCAGTTACACCATTATACAATGACTCACAACCAGCAGATTCAAATCCATGATCTAACAATATTTGCTTAATTTCTCCTTCTATTTCCCTATTAAATGGAGTTGCATCAACACGTTCTCCTTCAAGACAACCCGCTTTCCCTGCAACCATTTCTAATACCTGCCCAACAGACATTCTTGATGGAATAGCATGAGGATTAACAATTAAATCTGGAACAATACCATCCTCAGTAAATGGGACATCTTCAGGCGAAAGAATAAGTCCTAAAACACCTTTTTGACCATGTCTTGAAGCAAATTTATCTCCAAATTCTGGTTGACGTGTATCACGAACTCTAATTTTAGCTAATCTAGATCCTTCAACTGTTTCAGTTAAAAGAACAGCATCCACAATACCTTTTTCACCATGCCTTACAGTAACAGATGTTTCTCTCCTTTTTTCTGCAACAGTACCAAACTCATCAATTTCCTCTAAAAATCTTGGAGGAGATGTTTTACCAATCAATACATCCCCAGATTCAACATATGATTCTGGATTAACTACACCATCATCATCTAAAAATCTATAAGCCTCTTCAGATCTATATCCTTTAATATTTTTATCTGGAACTTCAAATTTATCTTCCTGTCCACCAGGATATCTTTTTTCAGCTGTATCATATGCTCTAAAAAACGAAGACCTAGCAAGCCCTCTTTCAAGAGAAGCCTTATTAATAACCATTGCATCTTCCATATTATACCCTTCATATGACATTAAAGCTACAACAAAATTTTGTCCAGATGGCCTTTTATCATAATTAGTTGAATCTATAATACGTGTTTTAACAATTGGAGTTTGTGGATGATGTAATAAATGAGCTCTTGTATCTGTACGTAATGCATAATTAGATACATACAATCCTAATGCCTGCTTTGTCATCCCAGCTTCCATTGTATTTCTTGGAGAAGAATTATGATCAGAAAATGGAATAATACCCGCACAAATTCCTAACATTGTAGCAGGATCAATCTCCAAATGAGTATGCTCTTCATTTAAATCATTTAATCCCATAGCTATATAAGAATTTTCCTCTTCTTCAGCATCTAAATATTCAATAAGACCATTATCAATCAAATCATCCCATTTTAAACTTCCTTTTGAAACTTTATCAATATGATCATCCGTCAAAAGAGGTTTACCATCATTTACAATAATCAAAGGTCTTCTTGCCCTTCCAGGATCATTGAAAATATAAATTTCATTATTATCTTCATAATAAGTAATATTCATTTCATGAGAAATTTCACCATTTCTTCTTTTACGTCTCATTTCTTGAGTAAATTCAACAGGATTTTCACATGAACCTAAAAGTTCCCCATTAATATAAATTTTAGATTTTTGAATAGTTTCAGACAAAATATTTACCCCCTATTCAATCAGTACATCCATTTTTTTGATGACATCTTTAATTTCTTGTTCATCAGAACCTTCTGAAATATTACACATAAACGCTAAATTCTTCACAAGTCCACAATTTGGACCTTCTGGAGTTTCATTTGGACAAATTTTACCAAATTGAGTTGGATGTAAATCCCTAGCCTCAAAGTGAGGTTGACTTCTAGTAAGTGGAGATACTACACGTCTTAAATGTGATAAAGTTCCCATATAACTTGTCCTATCCAATAATTGACTAACACCTGCTCTTCCACCAACCCAATTTCCAGTAGCAATTGCATGCTTAATATTTTCAGTCAAAACATCAGATCTAACAGCTTGCCTAATTGAAAGTTCTTTGCCTCTTGAAATACTTCTCTCAAGCTGATAGCTCATATCTCGTGTTAAACTTGTATATGCAACTCTAAATAAATCTTCCATTAAGTCGCCAGAAACTCTGAGTCTTTTATTAGTATAGTGATCCTTATCATGGGGTTCT
>CANQZY010000042.1 GCA_947628455.1 uncultured Methanobrevibacter sp. | reverse complement strand
ATCATGGTGAGTATTCTTTTCAAGTTAAATCAGGTGATAGGATTGTTCAGGCGGTTGTGTGTCCTGTGGAAGGATCAGGGGTGTATAATGGTTCGTATCAGGAAGGAAGAATATAATGAATGTTGCTGAAGAGATAATAAAGATTTTAGAGGATCATTCAGTTAAAGAAGTATTTGGGATTCCGGGTGAGCAGATATTACCTTTATATCAATCATTGCAAAAGTCAAGTATTAACCATATTTTAGTTCGCCATGAACAATCTGCGGGCCATGCATGTGATGGGTATTATCGTTCATCTGGAAGATTTGGTGTTTGTATAACTACTGCTTCTCCGGGTGCATTAAATTTGGTAATGGCGGTATCAACAGCATTTAAGGATAATATACCTATGTTGGTGTTAACAGGGGATAATGTTGTGGAGGATAAATTTAGTAATTGTTTTCAATCATTTCCTTTGGGTGAAGTTTTTAAAACAATAACTTTTAAGAGTTATGATCCATTAAATGGTGCTGAGGCGGTTTCTAATTTGCAGGAGGCATTATTTTTGCTGGAGAATAATCCTCAAGGCCCGATTCATATTAATTTATCAAAAGATATATTATTGGAAAAATATTGTTCACATTTAAATGTGGAATATGATGTTTCTTTTGAAAATAAGAATTATTTGATAGATTCTAATAAACTTTTGTTTATTGTAGGTGCGGGTGCGATTAGTCAGGCGGATTTGGTTAATAAGGTGGTTTTAGAAAATAATATTCCTGTAGCTACTACTTTTCATGCTAAAGGCATTATTAATGAGGATAATTGTGTTAATTTAGGTTTAATTGGAAATAGGGGGTCTAATAGGTCTAGGTATGCTTTTCAAAATGCTGATTGTATAATTGCATTAGGCACTCGATTATCTGAAAGAACAATTAAAAATATTGATGATAGGTTTATTCAGGTTAACATTAATAATGCTCATCTGTTTTCTAAAAAATCCATTAATACTACAGTTAAAAATTTTTTAAATAATATAAAATTTAGAAATTACTCTGATTGGTTAAATGAGATATTGAAAATAAAAGAGGACAGGTGTGTGGATGGTGTGGATGATGATAGTGTGCCTTTAAGACCTCCTAGTGTTATTTCTACAATTTTGAGCAATTTTAAGAATAATATTGTTGTTTCTGATGCGGGAAGCCATACTACTTGGACTACTCTTTTAAAGAGATCCGATAGCTATGGTAAGTTATTATTTTCAGGAGGGCTTGCGCCTATGGGTTATGGTCTTCCGGCTGCTATGGGCGCATCCATAGCAAATAATGATAAAATTATTTTGATTAATGGTGATGGTGATTTTCAGATGAATATTCAAGAATTAGCTACTATTAAGCAATATAATTTGGATATTATAATATTCATATTGAATAATTCTCAATATGGTATTATTCATCAAAGTCAGAAGAATGTTTATAATATGGATCCTTATGAAGTTTATTTAGAAAATCCGGATTTTATAAAATTAGCTAATAGTTATGGAATAAAAAGTGTTAGAGTGCATACTAAAAGGCAATTGAATAATATATGTGAAAGGGATATTGTGGGTCCTTTGGTTGTGGATATTCCTGTGGTTTATGAGGATATTCCTATGCCTTAAAAGTGTTTTATTTCTTTTGTGAATTTTTTCACAATTTCTTTTGTGTTGGTGTAGTCGTTGTTGAAATTGTGGTATAGGTAGTCGCCGTTGTTTAATTCGACGATTAATCCTAGGGGTTCGAGTGTGTAGTTGGAGATGTGGTTGTAGATGATTTTTATTTCATCATTATAAATTAGGTATAGGTTTCCTTGGGGTATTTTTATTTTTTGAAATATTGTTTTTTGCTCTTTTTGGCAATGTTGGGAAATTTCTTTTTTGGAGTGTTGTATGAATCTTTTAATACTATTGGGAATTTCCATTTTTTTTTACCTTTTTTTTAGTTTTTTTATAATATTTCTTATTTTTTTATTTTTTAGTAGTGTTATTGTGGGTATGATGATTTGGAGGAGATTTATATTTATGTCACATTCCCCTTCAAAATCAATAATCATTCCATTAAAATTAGGTTCCACAGATAAACTTATATTTTTAAACGAGCTATTGGGAAGTGTGAAGATCGACCATAAATATCCCACATATTTCGCTGTTGTCACATAGGAGTCCATCCCAAAATTCAAATGATTCTCTAATTTTTTAACTTTCAATGAATTTAAAAATTTTTTAAAAAAATCCATAATCAAATCAAAAGAATTTACCACATTCTCTAAAACATCCCTAATAACATCATTTTCATATTTATTATTATTTTCACCATCATTATCTAAACAAGGATACTGCAGAAAATAAATTGTAAATTTTGACAATATTTTTATTCTAACTGAAAATTCAAATTGAGATCCAACTTTCTGCCAATTTGCTATTATTCTAACTCCCCTGTAAAGAATAATAATTACTATTAATATAATTAAAATTCCAATAAATATCCAATTTATCATAATCTAAAAAAAAAGACAGTTGAAACTTAGCTATGAACTTTTATGATATTCCGGTTCAATATATTCAGATTCATCATAATCATCATCTTCTTTACTGGGCTTAACAATATACTCTTTAATCAAATCATTAATAATCAAACTCATATCATTTAAAGTTTTATTCAATTCTGATCCTTTAGTTAAATTAATAACTCTAATACCAGTCGCATCATTACCTTTTTTAGGAACAATCACCATTGATATAGGCTCTACTCCAGCACCCGCACCAATAACATTATTATCATTTTTACCCATCATATTCTCACCAGTTCCAAACCCTAAACCCATTCTCATAACAGGAATCAAAACTTTATCACCCGCTTCAATAGGCTCACCAATAAAATTTTCAATACGAATAAGTTTACGTAACTCTTCCACAGTAACTTTAATATTTTCATCTGTCATTCATCATTCACCCCTCTAAAAAGAAAAAATTTATTTAAACATAAAAGTTAATATACTTATGTATTATAATAATCACATATTTATATTAATTATAAAATTATAAAAAAAAATCATAGAATATAAAATAAACTTTTTTTTAAAAGAATAATAAAAAAAATGCAGGAGATTTTTTTTTATGAGTCAAAGAAAAGATAAAATTAATCAAAGTTGGAATAAAGGATGGAATTTAGGATGGGAAAAAGGGTTTCCCTCAAAAGATGAAGAAGTAGAAAATAAACAATCAAATTATGTTTTAAAAAATACTAAAGCTAATCTAAATAAAAGTTGGAATAAAGGATGGAATTTAGGATGGGAAAAAGGAATTCCCAAGAAAAAATAATCCAAAAAAAAATTTAACACTTATTTTTATTTTATTTTTTTTTTAACAATATGATTTTGTAATGGATGATACACCAGCACCTGCATCATCAATAACACCAAATTCTTTTAAGGTCATTCCAATAGCTCCAAATGTTTGTAATAACTCTTTATAAGATATATTGCCCATATGGCCTATTCTGAATATGTTTCCTTTTAAATGGTCTTGTCCACCAGCTAATTCCACACCATATTTATCTCTAGTGGTTCCTCTAAATTCTTTATCTGTTATTCCTTCAGGCATTTTAACAGCAGTCACGGTAGTTGATGATACTTTCTCATCTGCAAATAATTCAAGACCTAAGGCTTTCACAGCCTCCACACTAGCTTTAGCAGCTTTATGATGACGATCAATTCTATTTTGCACACCCTCTTCCTGAATCATTTTTAAAGCTTCATTTAAAGCATATGTTAATGAAACTGAAGGAGTGTAAGGTGTTTCAGGAGGATTCTTATCCCCACTTTTACGATAAGCTTTCATATCAAGATAAAATCCATTAGAATCAACATTTTCCGCACATTTCCATGCGTCATCACTTAATGTAATAGCAGACATTCCTGGCGGCGCAGCTATACATTTTTGAGATCCTGTAATACAAACATCAATCCCATATTTATCCACATCAACATCATCCCCTGCAAGTGAAGATACAGTATCTACAATGTATAATGCATCATAATCTTTCATCACTTTACCAATTTTTTCAATAGGAGCCGCCACTCCTGTGGATGTTTCATTATGAACAATAGAAATAGCTTTAATATCTTCATCATTATCAAGAGCTTCTTTTATGGCTTCAGGTGTCACTGCAGTCCCCCATTCAACTGCAAGCTCATCACAGCTAATTCCATGAGCTTCAGCTATCTTCATAAACCTTTCACCAAATTTCCCACCCACAACATTCAATATTTTTTCTCCAGGATTTAAAACATTACTAATTGCAGCCTCCATCGCCGCAGTTCCAGATCCTGTAAGCAAATATGATTGATTTTGGGTTTTAAATAAATCTGACATTAACTCACTAGTCTCTGTTAAAAGTTCACCATATTTAGCGCTTCTATGATTAATAACAGCTTTTGACATTGCATTTAATACTCTAGGATGCACTGTTGTTGGTCCCGGAATCATTAATAAAACTTCATCCATTCTAAAATCCCCCATTTAACATATATAATTTATATATAATACAATTATATCTAAATAAGTATAATTATATTCTAACTTTTAATATTTTATTATTCTTAAATATTATTATTAAAAAAATAATAACATGTTTAAAAAAACAAATATAGATTATAATAACATGAATAATCTTTCAGCAAAAAGAATTTTTAATTATTTATTCGGTTTATTTTTAATTACTCTTGGCGTTGGATTTTCTATAAAATCAAATTTAGGATCAACACCTGTAAGCTCCATTCCCTATACTATGACCATTATATGGGGAATTGAAATCGGCCAATCAACAATCATATTCCATATCTTGCTAGTACTTATAGAAGTCATACTTTTAAGAAAAGCATTTAAACCAAAACATTTCCTACAAGTATTTGTAGGGATATTATTCGGTTATTTCACATCATTTTCTGTATACTTAACAGAACTACTACCTGACCCATCAAACATCTTCATCAGCATAGGGCTCATTATTTTAAGTGTTTTTCTAGTAGCTCTAGGACTATTCTTTTATGTTCCCACAAACATCATACCATTATCAGTAGAAGGCATAACACAAGCAATAGCCATAGTATCCAACAGACCATTTCCCAAAATAAAAGTCTATTTTGACATAACTATTGTAATAAGCTCATTTATACTATGTTTCATATTCTTAGGCGTTATTGGAGGAAGTGTAGGAATAGGAACCATAATCGCAGCAATTTTTGTAGGAATCACATTAAAATATATACAAAAATTCCACAGATATATAACAGGAAAACCAGTTGATCTAAAAAAAATGTAAACCCAAAAAAAAGAAAGAGGACTACAAAATCATGAATCTCAATCAATGGAATAAATGGTATGAAAAAATACTTAAAGATTTCAATTTTAAAAAAGAAGATGATATAAAATCAGCAAACAAATTAAATGAACTACTAAACCATCTAGATTCCCTAACTTTAAACGAACTTCACCAAAAGATTCACAATCATCGAAAAACTAATAAATTCATAGTTTTCGGAGCCGGACCATCATTAAAAAAAACATTAATAAATCTAAAAAAACACCACAACTTAAATAACTACATCCTAATATCTGCCGATGGCGCCACCACCGCACTTATAGAAGAAAAAATAATCCCCGATATTATTGTAACAGATTTAGATGGTAAAATAGACGATATTCTACTAGCCAACATTAAAGATTCAGCAATTGTTGTTCATGCACATGGAAATAATCTTGAAAATATAATAAAATACACCCCATTTTTAAACAATATACTAGCCACAACACAAGCATATCCACATGGAAATCTTTATAATTTCGGAGGATTCACAGACGGTGATAGAGCAATTTTTTTAGCCATCGCATTAGGAGCAAAAGAAATAACACTAGCAGGAATGGATTTCGGAGAAATAGTAACACAATATTCCAGACCCCAAAACACCCATTTTCTACAAAAAGCTGATAAAATTAAAAAAAAGAAACTAGAATACGCTGAAAAATTAGTAGAATGGATTTATAAAAATGAAAATGTTATAATAAAATATATTTAAACAATAAAAAAATAAAATAGTAATAATACTATGGCAATCGAAGATATATTAATGAACGATGAAAGCTTATTTTCCAACATCAATGCTTTCGATCCAGATTACATACCACACAATTTTAATTATAGAGATACACAAATGCAAGCAATGGCATTAGCTATCAGACCAGCTATCAATGGCGGCCAACCTTCCAATTCCACAATATTAGGATCATGCGCAACAGGAAAAACAACCGCAATTAAAAAAGTTTTCGAACTAGTAGAGAAAAACACAATGGATGTAATATGTGTTTATATTAATTGTCAACTACATACCACCAGATTCGGTATTTTTTCACAGATATATAAAAAAATTTTTGGACACCTACCGCCAGAGACAGGTGTTCCTTTCTCACGTATTTATTCCAAGATCATGGAACATCTTCAAAAAAACCAAATAGCTTTAATTGTTGCATTAGACGATGTTAATTATTTATTCCAAAATAAAACAGCTAATAAAGTTTTTTACGATATATTAAGAGCTTATGAAGAATATCCCGGTGTCAGATCAGCAATATTCGCAACACTATCCGATCTAGAATTTAAATACGCATTCGACAAAAATGTCAACACAGTATTCATCCCACAAGACATCACATTTTCACCTTACACTTACTCCGAAATCCACAATATACTAAACGACAGAGTAAAAGCAGGATTTCACCCAAATGTAATGCCCGACGAAATATTAGAACAAATATCTAATTACACATATGAAAAAGGAGATCTAAGAGCAGGAATCAACTTATTAAAATCAGTAGGAAACATCGCAGAATCCCAAGCATCCAAAATAATCCAACAAGAACATTACAATAAAGCTATCAACTCACAAACACCCACCCCTCTTTTACAAACATTAAAATCACTATCACCTTTAGAAAAATCATTACTCGAAATCATCATAAACAGTGATAAAATATTAAACGCAGGAGAAGCATCCGATTTATTCATAAAAAAAGAAAACGTTAGCTATGCTAGTTTTAACAGAATACTGGAAAAACTCGAATTTTTAAGATTAATCGACACTCCATTCACAGGAGAAGGCGTTAGAGGAAATTCACGAAAATTAATTCTTCGTTTCAACCCTGAAGATTACAACTACATTTAAACACCTACTCTTATTACTCCTATATAAAAAAAAGAATTAATAGCATTAAACCTTGCATTAGATGATACTAGTTTAATGTCATTAATCAAAAAAAAGAAAATAATCTACTTTACTAATAATTAAATTTAATTCTCTTTTTTTCTGGGGGTTTTTTTTTACAGCTACAAATTACTAAAAGGGTTGGTATAGTTTATATTATATAAAACTTGAATTTTGTGCTGTAACAATTGAAATAATTGATAAAAGTAACACTATCACTACAGCTAGTATCACCATGCAAGATTCAATGTTTAAATTACGTATAATAATTTGATTTTGAATAGAATTTTTTTTCCTTAAATCTGCTTTAGGTATGGTGTCAAATTTATTAAACATTTTTAAAATCATATCCTACCACTTTATTTAATTACTTTGATAAATACATATATAAACTCAAATAGTAACACCCCATTTGAAAAATAATATAAAAAAAGTTAATAGTGGAAATTTTTTAATATGAACAAACTTTATGAATTTTTTGATGTTACAGCAGATGCAGGATTTTATGCATATGGTGAAAATATTAATCAAGCATTTGAAAATGCAGCACTAGCAATGTTTAATATAATTACCGACACACAAAATGTATTAAATAAAAAAACATATACTTTTTCTATACAATCTGAAGATAAAATATCGCTTTTATATGATTTTTTAGAAGAATTGTTATTTATACATGAGACTGAATTTATGTTATTTTCTAAATTTAACATAACGATCGATAACAATTTAAATTTAAAAGCAATAATTAAAGGAGAAGAAATTAATTGGGAAAAACATAAAAGAGGATCTGAGATAAAAGCAATTACTTTTCATAAAATGAATATTGAACAAACTGAAGATTTATGTGAAATTCAAGTTATACTTGATTTATAAAGGATTTTTAAATTATATTTTTTTGTTAGAAGTGGGATGATAAAAATGAATATTCGAGATATTATTTGTAAGATAGATAAAGATGTTTATGAGATACCTGGTAGTTATAATAAGAAGATGAGAGCGCGAGGGAGATTGTATCTTGATGATGAGAGTTTGGAGAATTTGGAGGATGGTGCGTTAGAACAAATTGCAAATGTTGCTTGTCTTCCGGGTGTGTATCAATATGTTGTGGGTTTGCCTGATATGCATTTTGGATATGGGTTTCCTATAGGTGGGGTGGCAGCATTCAACCAGCGTAATGGTGTGGTATCTCCAGGTGGTGTGGGTTTTGATATTAACTGCGGAGTTAGATTAATTAAAACCAATTTAACCAAACAAGATATTGAATATAAGTTAGATGAGATTGTGGAAGCATTATTTAAAGACATACCTTCAGGTGTGGGAAGTAAAGGCATGATTACTCTTGAAGAAAATGAAATCAATGATGTTTTAGATCATGGTGCGAAATGGGCTGTGGATAATGGATATGGATGGAAAGAAGATCTAGAGTACCTGGAAGAAAATGGTTGTATTGAACAAGCAGATAGTAATTTAGTTAGTGAAAAAGCTAAAAAAAGAGGCATTCCACAATTAGGCTCATTAGGTTCAGGAAACCATTTTCTGGAAATTCAAGTAGTAGATGAAATATATGATCCTGAAATTGCTGAAATTTATGATCTTAAAGAGGGAATGGTAACTATAATGATTCATAGTGGTTCTAGGGGTTGCGGTCATCAAATATGTTCTGATTATTTAAGAATCATGGATAAAGCATATAAAAATCATAATATAGATATTCCTGACAGACAACTTGCATGCTCACCGCTAGATACACAAGAAGCTCAAAATTATCTAAAAGCAATGTTTGCAGCAGCAAATTACGCATGGGCAAACAGACAAATAATAACACATGGTGTTCGAAAAACATTTGAAAAAATATTAGGAAAATCGAGCAAAGACATGGATATGGGCATTGTCTATGATGTTGCACATAATATTGCTAAAAAAGAATCACATGTAAATGAAAAAGGCGTATCTTCAGATCTTATAGTTCACAGAAAAGGAGCAACACGTGCATTTGGACCGGGAAGAGTAGAGGTTCCTGAAAAATATCGTGAAGTCGGACAACCTGTATTGATACCTGGAACAATGGGAACATCTTCTTATGTGTTGCATGGAACACAAAAAGCAATGTTAGAAACATTTGGTTCTACAGCACATGGTGCGGGAAGAGTGCTTTCCAGAAAAAAAGCAAAAGAAGACTTTTCAGCTGAAGATATTAAAAGAAATCTGTCCAATAAAGGCATTAAACTAAAAGCTGCAAGTGACCATATCATAGCCGAAGAATCACCTGGAGCTTATAAAGATGTGGATAATGTAGTGAAAATTTCACATGAAACCGGAATAGCTAAATTAGTAGTAAAACTATCACCACTAGCAGTTATAAAAGGATAGTAATATTTATGATCGCAATCATAGGTGGAAGCGGAATCTATGACCTTACAGATAAAGCAGACCATATACAAAAAAAAACCATACACACAAAATTCGGCAAACCCGTAGAAGTATCACTCTTAAATATCAAAGACAATCAAATCGCTTTTATTTCAAGACACAATTCCAACCACTCTCTACCACCACATCAAATCAACTTCAAAGCCAACATCGACGCGCTTAAAAAATTAGGTGTTAACCAAATAATAGCAACTAACTCTGTAGGCTCACTTAACTATGAAATGCCTCCAGGATCATTTATTCTACCCACATCATTTCTAGATTTCACCACCAATAGAGATAAAACATTTTTTCACGATAAAGTAATACATATTGACATGAGCCAACCCTACTGTCCCACTTTAAATAAAGCTATCGCTGAATCA
>CANQZY010000041.1 GCA_947628455.1 uncultured Methanobrevibacter sp. | reverse complement strand
ATATACCTCCGCATAATTTAGGAGAAGTTATAGATGGCTGTGTTGCTTATATAGATAATCCTGATATAGATTTAGAAGGTCTTATGCAGTATATTAAAGGACCAGATTTTCCAACAGGTGCGCTAATACTGGGAAATAGCGGTATAAAAAAGGCTTATGAAACAGGTAGGGGAACTATTACTATTCGTAGTAAAGCTAAAATTGAAGAAAAAAATGGTAAACAATATATTATTATCGATGAAGTTCCTTATGGAGTAAATACGTTAGAATTAAAAAACAAAGTAGCTGAATTGGTGCATAATAAAACGATAGAAGGTATTGCTGATTATCATTCTGATTTAAAAGATGGTATTAAAATTACGATAACTTTAAAGAAAGATGCTAATGCTCAAGTTATTTTAAATAAATTGTATAAACATACTTCTTTTCAAATTTCTTATGGCATTATTTTATTAATGCTAGATCAAGGAGTTCCTAAAACTTTAGGATTAAAAGATATTATCGTTAAATATATTGATTATCAAAAGGAAGTTATAATAAGAAGAACAAAATTTGATCTTGATAATGCTGAAAAAAGAGTACATATTTTAGAAGGATTGAAAATAGCCTTAGATAATATTGATGAAATTATTAAATTGATTAAAGGATCTAAAGGTGATACTGAAGCTCGTGATGGACTAATACATAAGTTTGGGTTGAGTGAAGCTCAAGCTAATGCAATATTGGAAATGAAATTACGTCGCTTAACGGGATTAGAAAGAGAAAAAATAGAAAATGAATTAAATGAATTATTAAAATTAATAGATGAATTAAGAGACATTTTAAGTAGTGATAGCAAAATTTTAGGAGTAATAAAAGAGGAATTAATTGAAATAAAAAAGCGTTATAGTGATGATCGACGCACAACTATTGATATGACAGCTATTGAATATATTGAAGATGAGTCGTTAATTCCTGTTGAAGATATTGTTATTACCTTAACTAACAAAGGGTATATTAAAAGGGTTCCTATAGATACATACAAAACACAAAATAGAGGTGGTGTAGGTATAAAGGGAATGACAACAAATGAAGAGGATTTTGTTGAACATATAATTTCTATGAAAACCCACGATTATTTATTATTATTTTCAAATAAAGGACGTGTTTACAGAGCTAAAGGTTATGAAATACCAAATTTTGGAAGACAATCAAAAGGATTACCTATTGTAAATTTGTTATCTCTTGACAAAAACGAGTACATTAGTTCGATATTGAGCATAAAATCTAATGAAGAAGATGCAAAATATTTATTATTTGTGACCAAAAATGGTTTAGTTAAGAGAACTTGTTTAGAAGAATTTGAAAATATTAGAATTAGTGGAAAAATAGCTATTAATCTAAAAGAAAATGATGAATTGATTTCTGTTAGAAAAACAACAGGCGATAATGAAATTATAATTGGTGCTAGTAATGGTAGAATGGTGCGTTTTGATGAAAACGAAATAAGATCCATGGGTAGAACGGCTTCTGGAGTAAAAGGAATTGAATTACAAGATAGGATTGTCGTGGGTGCAGAAGTTGTTAATAATAATGAAAAAGTTTTAATAATAACTGAAAATGGATATGGAAAACAAACACCTATTGATGAATATCGTTTAACACATCGGGGTAGCAAGGGAGTCAAAGCTCTTAATGTTACTGAAAAGAATGGAAATATGGTTTCTTTAAAAACAGTAACAGAAGATGAAGATTTAATGATTATAACTGATAGCGGAACTATTATTCGAATGCCTATGAATCAAATATCAGTTTTAAAACGGGCTACTCAAGGAGTCAGATTAATCAATTTAAAAGATAACCAAAAGGTTGCAACAGCGACACCTATTGCTAAATTATCAGTTGAAGAAAAAGAAACTCAGTATGAATAATAATGTATATTTTAGAATATAATTAATATATTTTGTTTCACGTGAAACAAAATATATTTTTTTGAATATAAATAAAAATTATGCATATATGATGTTTCATGTGAAACATTACATAAAATATTGCTTTTTAATAAATAATATATTAAAATAATATTGTGCAATAAAGAAATTTGAAATCGAGTCAGGATTGGAAAATAGCAGCTCTAACAAAGATCTTTATGTGCACTTTATTTTTTGGAGTGATAATATGAATACAAGTAAATACATGAATATAGCTATAAAAGAAGCGTTTAAAGCTTTAACAGAAGACGAAATTCCTGTTGGTGCTGTTATTGTTAAAAATAATAAAATAATTGGTAAGGGCTATAATCAAAAAGAAAAAAAGAAAAATGTTACAGCTCATGCAGAAATTATGGCTATACAACAAGCAAGCAAATATTTAAATAATTGGAGATTAGATGATTGTGTAATGTATGTTACATTAGAACCGTGTCCAATGTGTGCTAGTGCAATACAACAAGCAAGAATAAATAAGATTTATTATGGTATAAGCAGAAATAACCAAAATAATCATAAAATTATAGATCAAATTTTTTCTACTACGGATAATAATAAGGCCGTTAACACTGTTATTAATTGTGCTTTGCCAGAATGTCAAAAAATTATCCAAAATTATTTTTTGGAAAAGAGAAAAAAATAGCAATAAAGTTTTTCTAAAAAATAAAAAAATGATATAATAAAATAGGAAATAAAAACACGGGAGGTGACATTTTGTATCAGGCATTATATCGAAAATATCGCCCAAAAATATTTGAAGATGTAGCAGGTCAACAATATATAATAACAACTTTAAAAAATTCACTTAAAGCAAACAAAATAAGCCATGCATATCTATTTTGTGGTCCGCGCGGCGTAGGGAAGACAACAGTCGCTAAATTGTTTGCTAAAGCAATTAATTGTGAAAATCTAAATAATGGAGAACCATGCAATAATTGTTCTAACTGTTTAGAAGTTTTAAATAAAGAATGTGTTGATATAGTTGAAATAGATGCTGCTTCAAATAATGGTGTTGATGAAATAAGAGAATTAAAAAATAAAATAAATCTTGTGCCTTCATCTTTAAAATATAAATGCTACATAATAGATGAAGTTCATATGTTATCAATTGGAGCTTTTAATGCTTTGTTAAAGACATTGGAAGAACCACCAAAGCATGTTGTATTTATCTTGGCAACTACTGAAATTCATAAAGTACCAGAGACAGTGTTATCAAGATGTCAATGCTATAATTTTGTAAAAATTAGTATTGATGATATCGTAAATAGATTAAAAACTATTGTAAAACAAGAACAAATTGAAGTTTCTGATGCTATTTTAACCGAAATAGCTAGAGTAAGCGATGGTAGCTTAAGAGATGCAGTAAGTTTGTTAGATCAAATAAGCTCTTTTGACAAAGAACATATTACGATTGATTTATTTCAAAAAATACGAGGAATATTGAGTGTTGAAAAAATAAAACTGTTTTTAGATTTATATTATAGTAATAACAAGCAGGAAATACTAAAATTAATACAAACGTTCGATAGTGTTGGGATGGATTATGTAAAAATTATTGATCAAATGATACAGTATCTACGAAATGAAATAATATCATTTTATCTAAAACAAGAAAAACCAGATTATGAACTTAATGATATGATAAAAACAGTGCAACAGTTTGATGAAATTCAAACTAAAATAAAACATTCTGATAATGCTAAAATTATGTTTGAAATAGAAATTTTAAATTTAATGTGCCAAAACGATAAAAATATTTCCCGGGAAATAAAATTTCCTGGAAATAATATTATTGAGGAAAAATTAAATAACGATGTTGAAAAAAATAAACAAGATAACCAAGATAAACAAAATATATCTAAAGTACCAATATCAAGTAAAAAAGATGAGAAAAATTTAAGTATAAGAATAAATAATATTTTTGCAAGAGCTTCAAAAGACAAATTATTATATATAAAAAAGAATATTGAAAAATTTAATGACTTTGTTTTTGATGCTGAAATTGGTTATATAGTATGTATGATTTTAGATGGCACTGTTAGAGTAGCAAGTGACGAGGGATTAATAATTAGTTATGAGTATGCATCAATGGTTGAAAAAGCTTGGGAAAACGAACAAAAAATAGAACAACAATTTTCAAAAATTTTGAATATAAATGTAAAATTAGTCTTTATTACTGATGAAAAATGGGAATTTTTGAAAAAAGAATTTATTAATAAGAAAAAGAAAAATATCAACTATGAATATATCACTGAAGAAACTGTAGAAAAAACAGATGAGAAATCTGATTCAAAAAAAGCAGAACAAACGCAAGATGCCTATCAAACAGCTGTTAATCTGTTTGGAGAAAATGTTGTGGAAATAGAATAAGGAGATGATAATATGAATATGCAAGCGATTATGAAACAAGCACAGGCAATGCAAAAAGAGATGCTCAAGGTAAAAGAGGAAATAGATAAAACTGTTTTTGAAGGGACTAACTCTTTTGTTAAAGTACAAGTTGATGGTACTAAAAAAATACTAAAGGTGGAGATTGATTCGAATTTTGAAATTACAAGGGATGACAAAGAAATGTTAGAAGATATGATTTTGCTGGCGACAAATGATGCTTTAAAGAAAGTTGATGAATTAACAAATCAAAAAATGAGTAAATTTGGTGGTTCGATTCCGGGGTTGTTTTAAAAATGTATCCTGACAGTTTAAAACAGTTAATTGAATCATTCAAATATTTACCAGGTATAGGTGAAAAAACGGCAGAACGTCTTGCTTTTGCTGTTTTTGACATGGAATCTGACAAAGTAAATTGTTTTGTTGAAAGTATGATTAATGTTAAAAATAAAATTCATTATTGTTCTAAATGCTACAATTTAACAGAAAATGATATTTGTTCCATTTGCGCAGATAATAATAGAGATAGTAGTGTTTTGTGCGTAGTAGAAGATGTTAAAAGCGTTTTATTATTTGAACGTCTTGGAACCTTTGGTGGATATTATCATGTGTTATCAGGATTAATTTCTCCTTTAGATGGGATTAATCCTGAAGATATAGGAATAGATAAATTGATTAATAGAGTAAAAGAAAACAAGTTCAACGAGATAATTTTAGCATTTAAACCGAGTATTGAGGGAGAAACAACGGCCTTATATATTAAAAAAATTTTAGAAGGTCTTAATATTACAGTAACTAAAATAGCAAGTGGTATCCCAATAGGTGCTGATATGGAATATATTGACGCTTTAACTTTGGAAAGAGCTCTACGAGATCGCCAAGAAATTTCATAATATTTCTTTTGCCTCATATGGTATAATAGAGGTGATAAAATGAAAAAAATTTTGTCAGTAATAAAAAGATTTATTTTAAGCACATTCATTTTATATGGATATAATTTGATTGCAACTGGGTTTAATCTTGTTGTACCGATTAATATATTTACAATTGGTTTAGTAGGAGGTTTAGGTATTCCGGCATTGTTTGCTCTTATCTTATTAAAAATTGTAGCTTTTTGAGGTGATAGTATGCTAGAAGAATTTTGTAATATACAGAAAGATTTTGTAGAGCAAGTAAAGGAAAGTATTATTAATAAAAAAAATATTTCACATGCTTATTTAATTGAAACCAATTCTTTTTCTAAAAGCAAAGAACTGGTTTTTGCTTTTGCCAAAATATTATTATGTCAAGATATAACCACTAAAAAACATGATAGAAATTGTCGTATCTGTAATTTAATAGATAAAAATAATTATCCAGAATTAATTACAATTGAGCCGGATGGGCAATTTATTAAAAAGGAACAGTTACTTAATATGCAAACTAGCTTTAAAACCAAAGCTCTAGACGGAGGTAATAGGTTATACATAATTTTTGACGCTGATAAATTAAATGTTACTTCGGCTAATACGTTATTAAAATTTTTAGAAGAGCCAGAGGAAAAAATTATTGCTGTATTAGTTACAGAAAATAGGTACCGAATATTAGAAACTATTTTGTCGAGATGTCAAATTTTATCATTAAGATCAGATGATGAAAATCTAATAGATATAATTTCTGAAGATAAAGCTAAAGACTTTTGGAATATAGTTAAAAAAATTGAATTTAGTGGGGTAGAAACTATAGCATATACGCAAGATTTATGGTACGATAAGTTCTCGGATAAAAATGAATGTTTAAAATTATTGAATATGTTTGAAACATTATATTTAGATTTGCTTGAAAATAACAACAATAGAGAATTTTTAAAACAAAAATATGGACAAGCTATTGATGAGATATTTAGTGTAATAGATATAGAAAATATAATTTATAAATTACGCGTAATTGAGGATGAGAAAAATAAATTACAATATAATATAAATTTAAAATTGTGGATTGATAATTTTATTATAAAATTTACTAAAGGTGGTGATATTAATGCGTGAGGTAGTAGGAATAGTATTTCCTGATAGTGAAAATATTTATTATTTTGAAACGGGAAACCTACAATTAGTTAAGGGTCAAAATGTTATTGTTGAAACAGAACGGGGAATACAATATGGTATGGTTAAGATAAAACCTTATCAAGAAAGAGAAGAAAATTTGATGTTGCCAGTTAAAAAGGTACTAAGAATTAGTAATAGTGATGATGAAAAACAACATGAACAAAATATAAAAGATGGTCGGAAAGCGTTGAAAGACGTTATTCGTATTGCTAAGCAACTAAATTTAGATATGCATTTTATTAATGCCTCTTTTACGCATAACAGAAGCCAATTATTGTTTAAATTTGTTTCTGATGAACGAGTTGATTTTAGAGAACTTGCTAAAAAGTTAGCTCAAATATATAAGACCAGAATAGAACTTCGCCAAATTGGAGTTCGAGATAAAGCCAAAGAAGTGGGGGGAATAGGACCGTGTGGTAGATTTTTATGCTGTAGTTCATTCTTAAGAGAATTCACTAGCGTTTCTATTAATATGGCTAAAAATCAATATTTAGCACTTAATCCAACAAAAATAAACGGAGTTTGTGGTAGACTATTATGTTGTTTAAATTATGAAGATGAAACATATTCAGAACTAAAAAAAGATATGCCTGAAATTGGTTATGTAGTAAAAACAAAAGAAGGAACCGGAAAGGTTGTTTCGGTTAACTTATTTAAGAAAACCTATCAAGTTGAGCTTAAGGACAATCAGATAGTTGAGGTTTCAAATAGATAATTATGGAACAATTACATGATTTATTAGAATATCCTAATAGAAAAATATATCAAAATAAAGAATGGTTTGCTTTTTCACTAGATTCAATATTGCTAGCTAATTTTGTTACTTTGTTGCCTACAACTAAAAAAATACTTGATATAGGAACCGGGACTGCTCCTATTCCTCTAATTTTATCATTATATACTACAGCCAAAATAACAGGAATCGAGATTCAGACCGATGTTGCAAAGTTAGCCACTAAATCGATTAAAATAAATAATTTGGAACATCAAATAGATATAATTAATGAAAATGTTATAAATTATTCTAACAATATGCCTGGAGAACAATTTGATATTATTGTTTGTAATCCGCCATATTTTAAAAAGACAGACCAATCAGTAAAAAATGAAAATTTTCATAAAACGATTGCTAGGCACGAAATATATTTGGATTTAGAAACGGTATTGAAAATTACTAAAAAATTACTAAAAAATAAAGGTGTTTTTGCAATTGTTCAACGTTCAGAAAGGTTTATAGAAGTTATCAATTTATTTCAAAAATATGGACTTGAACCGAAAAAAGTTAAGTTTATCTATTCCAAAGATAACGAACAATCCAAAATGTTTTTGTTAGAAGGAACTAAAGGCGGAAAAAGTGGTCTGAAAGTTGAAGCTCCGCTAGTAATTTATAAGGCTGATGATTCTTATACGCAAGAATATTTAAAATTTATAAAAGGAGGAATTAGAAATGAAACAGCAAAGAAGCTATGAACAAGAAATATGCTTATATTTAATTCCTACTCCGATTGGTAATTTACAAGATATAACTTTAAGAGCTATCGATGTTTTAAAAAATGTTGATTTACTTTTGTGTGAAGACACAAGAGTTACAGAGCAATTACTAAAAACATTAAATATTAAAAAAAAATTAATAAGTTGCCATAATTATAATGAGGATAAAATCAAATCAAAGGTAGTAGACTATTTACAAAATAATAAAAAAGTTGGTTTAGTAACAGACAGGGGAACGCCAATTATTAGTGATCCTGGCTATAAAATTGTTAAAGAAGTTATTAGGGCGGGATTTGCCGTTGTAGCGTTACCTGGACCGACAGCATTAATACCAGCGCTCATATCATCTGGAATTGAGCCATCTCCGTTCTTGTTTTATGGCTTTTTAAATTCTAAAAAGGGAAAAAGAGAGCAAGAACTGGAAAATTTAAAGCAAGAAACCGCGACATTAATTTTTTATGAATCATGTCATAGAATCAAAGAGTCATTAGTTAGTATATATAATGTCTTAGGTGATAGAAAAATTAGTATACACCGAGAAATATCTAAAATACACGAAGAAATATATAGAGGATATACTAAGGATATAATCAGTCAAGAAATTGATGTCAGAGGAGAATTTGTCATAGTTGTAGAAGGAAATAAACATCAAAAATATTACTCAGATATTTCTGTTTTAGAACATGTGAAAATTTATTTAGATGAAAATATGTCAGAACAGGAAGCTATAAAGAAAGTTGCTAAAGATAGAGGTGTAGCTAAAACCATAATTTATAAAGAATATCATACTAGAAAGAAAGTGAAATAATGAAATTAATAGTTGGTTTAGGGAATCCAGGAAAAGAATATGAATTTACAAGACATAATGTTGGATTTAAAGTGTTAGATTGTTTAGCTAAAAAGCATAATTTAGAATTTACTAAAACAAAATTTAATGGGTTATATACCGAATTAAATACTAAACAAAATAAAATAATATTATTAAAACCTCTTTCATACATGAATTTATCTGGTGAAGTTATTCAACAATTTAAGAATTATTATCATCTTGATATAGATGATATTCTAATAATCCATGATGATTTAGATATAGAATTAGGAAATTTTAAGCTTAAAGCTAAAGGTAGTAGTGGCGGACATAACGGTTTAAAAAATATAGAAGATCATCTAAATAGTCAAGAATACAAGAGAATAAAAATAGGCATATCTAATAATAAACAAGTCAGTACAAAAAATTATGTGCTTGGTAAATTTTCTAAAGAAGAACAAGAAAAATTGGATATAGTTATAGAGAAAGTAGTAGAAATAGTAGAGGAAAGTTTCGAAACAGATTTTACTAAATTGATGAGCAAGTACAATTTAAAAAACGGGAGTTCATCATGAATGTCTTTCAAAATATGATTACAATTACTGAAACAAATAACATTGGTATAACAGGACTTACTGATGGATTTTTTGCTGTTTATTTATATAGTCTTTTGCAAAATAATAAAAGAAGTGTTGTGGTTGTAACTTCTTCGTTATTTGAAGCTAATCAAATTGTTAATAATCTCAGTAATTATACAACTAATGTTTTTTTATTTCCAATGGATGATTTTTTAACCAGTGAAGCTATGGCAATTAGCCCAGAATTTAAGGTTACAAGATTAGAACTACTAAAACAATTAGAAAAAGAGAACCCCTGTATTATTGTAACTAATTTAATGGGTTATTTGCGATATTTACCTACGCCTAAAACATATCAAGAAAAAATATTAAAATGTTCAGTAGGACTTGAAAAAAATCCCCAAGATATAATTAAGAAATTGTATACAATTGGTTATGAAAAACAAACAATAGTGACTAGAACAGGAGAAATGGGTGTTCGTGGTTTTGTTGTTGATGTTTTTCCTTTAGGAGAGGAGCATCCCGTTAGATTGGAATTTTTTGGGGATACAATAGAATCAATTAGATATTTTGATGAAGAGACGCAACGGGCTATAAGAGAAATAAATGAAATAGTAATTTATCCTTATAGTGAATTATTATTTGATAATCCATTAGAGGAAGATATTGAAAAGAGTATGAATCAGCGTCGTATGTACTTTCAGTAACTTTTTGACTTCCTAATTCTCCATATGAATATGTTTGAGGGATAGTTA
>CANQZY010000040.1 GCA_947628455.1 uncultured Methanobrevibacter sp. | reverse complement strand
GTAAATCCCATATTTAGAAAAATTTCGCGTATTTCTTCGATGATTCTTCTTAGGGGGTGTTGTTTTCCGGGGAAAATTTTTGGAGATTCTGCGTTAATATCGTAGGGTCTGTATTGGAGATTTTTCCATTCTCCATCAGTTAATTGTTGGTGTGTTAATTGTGTGGCTTGTTTTTGGATTGTGAATCCTTCTTTTAGAATATCTGATCCTTTATCTAGAATATTAAATGAATGTGATGTATTTTTTTTAATATTGATTAAATTTTTTCGGTTGTTTAATAGTTTAAATCCGTCGATTAGTTCATCGGATAAGTTGTCTTTAATGGTGGATGGGGAATTTAGAAGATGTTTTAATAATAGTTCATCAGGACCTAGTTTTCCCACATTTTCCAGGCCTGTGTCTGTGATTTTTACAGTGGCTTTGTCGATGTTTGCCCATTGTTTGCGATTTAGCCAACCGATTGCTATTCCTGTGTCTTTTTTATCAATTTCGCATTTGGCTGCAAGTTCATTGATGGGTATTTCTTTTTCGATGGCTAGGATATTTAGAATTTTTCGCTCTGGTAGGTTGGATTGTGCGTAAGTTTTCCCGTCTTCTGTTAGTGATATGGTTTCATTGATTTGTTTTTCTACTTCGATTATTTCTTTAGCTGCAAGTGAACCTGCGGCGCTCATGATGGATTTTATATCCATTCCTGTGTTATTTGCTATTTGTTGGGGTGTGATGTGTGGATTATTTTTTAATTCTTTTAGAAGTTTTTTTTCGTATATATGTAATTCGTTGATGGTTTTTTTAATATCTTCTGTCAATTTTAAACACCTTTTATTTTTTTGCTTTTTATGTATTTTTGGTTGAAAGTTTTATTTAACTTTTAAAATTTATCTTCGAGTAATGTGATCATTATGGAAGCTGCTGTTAAATCTGCAACTGTCCCTGGATTAAATTTATTTTTAAATAAATAATCATCAAATTTTTCAAGCTTTATATCAAAATTATCATCTTTACTAAAAGTTAACAATTTTTCAGCTAAATGAGATACATGACTAGCTGTTTGTTGACCATACTTTCGAGATATTAATGTATCAGGAACACAAGAGAGAATCTCTAAAAAAGTCAAAACACAAGCATCATTTAAAGAAACCTCTGATCTTAATTTTCTATATTTAGGATAACCTATCTCAAAACAAACAGGCATACCCGTAGTTAATTCAGCCGCAATCCTATCCCATTTAGAAGAAATATTTAAAACATCAAACATTGTCTGATTATTTTCTCTTAACTCATTTTTAGCATTTTGAGATGACACATCATATTTATCCTGACTACCCATTCCCCCAGCATCAGCTATATTAATCGCATCATATAAATCACATGCATCTTCAACCGTAGTTTTATTCATTAATTGAATAATATTTTCACGAATTTCTGAAAAATTATCACTAATAGCTGCGGCTTTTGCTATGGGAATTTCTAACATTACGATTCCAAGATTAGTGTTATTTTTCACCCATTTATTAGTTTCACTGACAGCATCTAGAATATGTTTGCCTAGATTATTGTTTTTTTTTGAAGCATTTCTAATGCTATCTCCTATGACAATTGCACTGATTAAGAAATCTTCAAAAATCATGTCATCAAAGTTTCGGTTTCTATGAACGTTTCCTGGTTTGGGAGATCCGCTAACTTCAAGAACAGCAGATATTTGAGCACATTTTGCTATTGTGTTAAAATCCAATGTAATACCTCTCTCTGTTTTTTTTTTATTTTAATCTAATAAATTATTTTCTAGTAGGTAAGGTGCGAAATGAGTTATGATTAGATTTGAACCTGCTCTTTTAATTGAAGTTAATGATTCGATTATGGCGTTTTCTTTTAAAAATCCTTTTTCGATTGCTGTTATTATCATGGAATATTCGCCGCTTACATTATAGCTAACTAATGGTAAGTTGAATTCTTCTTTAATTGTTTTAATAATGTCTAAATAAGGTAAAGCGGGTTTTATGATTAGGAAATCTGCTCCTTCTAAAACATCTAGTTCGCATTCTCTGATAGCTTCAGTGGCGTTTGCAGGATCCATTTGATAAGTTTTCCTATCTCCTGTTAGGGGTGAAGAGTCGACTGCTTTTCTAAATGGTTCATAAAATGCAGAGGCATATTTTGCAGAATAAGCCATTATCATCACATTTTCATATCCATTTTCATCTAATGTATTTCTAATAGCTTCTATTCTTCCATCCATCATATCTGACGGAGCAACGATATCTGCTCCTGCTTCTGCATGTGATAATGCAACTTTGGATAAATATGTTAAAGTTTCATCATTTAATATTTCATATCCAAAATCTGCACAATCATTTTTCCTAATAATTCCGCAATGTCCATGAGATGTGTATTGGCAAAGACAGACATCGCTTATAATAACTAAATTTGTTTGTTTTTTAAGTAATCTGATGGCCTTTTGAACTATGCCGTCTTTAGTGTAAGCAGGTGTTCCTATTTCATCTTTTTGCTCAATATTAGGCACTCCGAAAACAATAATGGATTTTAATCCTTGTGATTCTAATTTTTTTGCAAATTCCACTCCTGCTTCAAGAGAATATCTATATTCACCGGGCATTGAAGGTATTTCTTCTTTTTCCCCTTTATTAAGCGAATCTTTAAAAAAAATAGGATAAATTAAATCTTTTTTATAAACTTTAGTTTCACGCACAATTTCTCGTATTCTAGAATCTTTTCTAAGTCTTCTCATTCTCATTGTTGGAAAATACATAAATAAAAAAATCTCCCATCTAATTTTTCTTTTTTTTTCATTATTTTATATTTTAAAATTAACTAAAATTAAATCTTTCACACCATAAGGTTTATGGCGATAATACTGTTTGCCATGATCTACAATTACACCATGATAAGTTTTATAATCTTTTATATCTCCATTAAAATTATCTTCAAAAAAATTTTTTATTTGCATATATGTGGAATTATTTTTCAAATATCCCAAATAAGAAAATATTCTTTTTGTATATGCATCCACAACAAATTCTTTTTGATCATATGCATATAACAATATAGAATCAGCAGTTTCATTTCCCACTCCTTTAACAGAAAGTACTTCTTTTCTTGTGGGAATTTCACCTTCCAATGAAATATAAAATTCAGCTATATTTTTTAAATAAGTAGTCTTTTGATTAAAATAACCCGTTGGTTTAATTTGTGCTTTAAATAAATCCGGATCATCATCAATAAATTTAATAATATTATATGGATTAAAATCTGTAAAACGCATCAAATTATTTAATGCTTTAACCACACCATTCCAATTAGTATTTTGAGTTAAAATAGTTCCCATTATAATTTCAAATCTATATAAATCTTTTTTATCACAATTTTTATAATAATAAAAATTATAATCATCCATATTACAAGTATCTGATCCTATAACAGGCCACCACATCTCTCTACCATACAGTTTAACTAAACTATGATAAATCCCCATTATATTTTTTTTAATTTTATCCATAAATATAAGACTAACTCCTAAAAATCGCTCTCTTTTTTTTTATTCATAATATATATTTATAATCATATATTTATTAGATTATTATATAAAATAATAATTAGATTTAGTAATAATAATATTTTTATAGTAGGGAAAAAAATGGTTAATACAACAGGAAAATGTTTTTCAGTAACTAGTTTCGGATCCAGTCATGGGAAAGCTATTGGAGCGGTAATTGATGGTTGTCCTGCAAATTTAGAATTAAGCGAAGAAGATATTCAAAAAGAATTAAATAAAAGAAAACCCGGCACAAGCAATATCAGCACACCCCGAAAAGAATCAGACCATGTTCAAATACTTTCAGGAATATTTAAAGGAAAAACAGACGGCACACCCCTAACAGGAGTTGTATTTAATAAAGATCAACATTCACAAGATTACTCTAAATTTAAAAACACCCCTCGACCCGGACATGGAGATTATGGATGGATGTGTAAATATGAAAATTATGATTACAACGGAGGAGGCAGAGGAAGCGGAAGAATCACCATAGGCCATGTAATCGGCGGAGCAATAGCTAAAAAACTTTTAAAAGAATATGGAATTGAAATAATAGCACACACTAAACAAATCGGAAATATAAAATCTAGAGAACAAAATTTTAATACTATTAAAAAAAATATTGAAAAAAACGCAGTTAGATGCGGAGATTTAAAAGCAGCCTCTAAAATGGAAGATTTAATAATATCTAAAAAAAATGAGAATGAATCCATTGGAGGAATTGTTGAGATAATAGCTAATGGTGTGCCTGCAGGAATAGGTGAACCTGCATTCGGAAAACTTGATGGAGATTTAGCTAAAATATTGATGGAAATCGGCTCAGTTAAAGGAGTGGAAATCGGTAAAGGATTTAAAGTGGCTGAAATGACCGGATCTCAAAACAACGATGAATACATAATAGATAAAAATAAAATAAAAACAACAACCAACAATGCCGGAGGCATAATCGGAGGCATAAGCAACGGCATGCCCATCATCATAAAAACAGCTGTCAAACCCACACCTTCCATTTCTAAAACACAAACATCCGTTAATCTGGAAAAATCAGAAAATGAAGAAATCATAGTCAAAGGAAGACACGACCCCTGTATATTACCTAGAATCACAACAGTAACCGAATCCAGCGTAGCCATTGTTATTGCAGATCACATGATCAGATCAGGTTTTATTCCTCCCAACCACTTATAAAAGGTATTATCACTTTTACTTTTATTTTTTATTTATTTGAAGTTCATCTGTTTCATCATTTAATAAACTAGATTGATAAGAATTCTCTCTTTCTTGTTTATATAATTGAGAATAATTTTTATTGAAATAATTAATTTTAGAATATTTAGGATTTTTAAAATTTACATCTATTTTCATACCATCATAAGCAGCCAATGTCTTAATTCCAGTTTGTTTTGTGATTTTTTTAGCTTCTTTTAAAGGATTAGTATTGATCATCTCTAAACCAAAATGTGTCATGATGGCTAATTTAGGTTGAACTTCATTTAATAATTTTTTAAATGTTTCACTACACATATGGCCTCTAATAAACTTATCGCCTGATCTTAAAACACTTGCAATCAAAATATCTGATCCTTCATGATAAGTATATAATTTATCAAAATATTGAGTATCAGAGGTATAAGATATTTTTATATCTTTACTATCAATAAAAAATCCAACTCCTGTACTATCTCCATGAATAGTTTTAGTTCCTTTAATAGTTAGGTTATTAAATTTTTTTTTAGTGTGGGGTTTTAGAATAATATTTTTAGATTTGCTTTTATGGTAATTAGATATACATGGGCCAAATTGTTCAAAACCATTGAAAACACTTTCACATCCTATAATAGAACCTTTATTTCTTGTCATTCCTTTAGTCATAGATTCAATAAGGATTTCTGCATCAGTACAATGATCTATATGAGCATGAGAGATAAAAATTCCATCCAACTTTCGAGGATCTAAACCAAATTGATATGTTCTAACAAGAGCACCCGGACCAGGATCCACATGAAGATTTTTACCATTTAAATTATCAATCCTAAACCCACCAGTCATCCTACGTTGACTGATAGTTGAAAATCTCCCACCACCTGTTCCTAAAAAAGTTATTTTCATCTCTAATACCCCTCCGCGTCCAATACTCCTATCATTTTATATGCTACATAGTATAATATTACAGTTAAGAGTTGAAGAATCTTTTTTAAGATAAATATTTCCATTTTCCATAACCACTTCATCTCCTATTTGAGCTTTACTGTATTTACTTAAAAACATTATTACATTTTCACCAGCCAAAGCAAGACATTTACCTTTTTTATCAAATGCTTGTGTTTGATTATTTAACTTAACTTCCACTATATTATTATCCATAGAAACAATAGTTCCAATACTTCCATTTTCTAAAATTTTAGAGTTAATATTATTTTTATACTCAAATTTATTATTATTAGTTTCCAATATCGTTTTATACTTATCCAATATTTTAACATCTTTTTCTATTTCATCATTTAAATATTCCTTAGCTGTGGAAGGTGAAAATTCGGGCTGTTTGATTAATATATCATTTTTTTCACCTACCGAAGGAGTTAAATTGGATATTTCAGATATTACCTCTTTAAATATATCTCCAATATATTTTAAACTTACAGTAGATTTCCACTTTTGAGAAATTAATTTTTCAGCTTGAATCTTTGCAAAATTATTTCCAAAAACAATTATTGCCTTTTCACCTATCTTAGAAGATATTATCTTAGAATCCACTAATTCTATAATCTGATAACCATTTGTAGTTCCATATATCCTTCTTCTTTTAGTCTCAAATGCAGTTTTTGTGCTAATTTCTCCTTTAATAGCTTCTCCGATTGTAGCTATTCTAATATTATTATCTGTTATTCTTACATTAATATCAAGTTTATCTGCTCTTTTATATAATTCTTCTTCACTAGATATTCTGCCTGTATAAACATCTTCTTCTAAAAGAGATAAGTTTTTATTATTGCCAAAATAATTTATTTTTCTTTTATCACTAACCATTACACAGCCTTTTTTCCCAATATAAGCAATAATTAAAACCATAAAAAATTACACCCTCTCAATCTATAATAATTTTTTTTATATACTTTTTTTTATTATTTTTATATTTAAATATGTTTTATAAAAAATATGATTACTAAAAAAATATTATATATGAATAGATGTGGAGTGCTTCTATAAGCTACATAGTATAATATTAGATTTAAAAGATGATTTATCCTTTAAAAGACATAAATCTTCATTTTCAACTACAATCTCATCTCCTACTTGCGCATTATCACTTGTGGAGACCATTTTAACAATTTCACCAGGAGCTGCGATAAGTTCCCAGTTAGTATTAAATGCTCTAGTTTGATCATTTAGTTTAACCTCAACATTTTTCCCATTAACAGACACTATTTCACCAATAAAACCTTTAGTTATAATTTTAGAAGCTAATTCAATTTCTTTACTCTTTCTTATTAATTCTTCTTGTAATTTCATCCTATATGCTTTTAATTCTCTCACATCATCTTCAATTATCTTATCCAAATAATCTTGAGCATCACCAAGAGCATATATTTTTTTAGAAATCAAAACATCAGATGTTTTTCCTACTGTGGGAGTTAATTTAGAAATTTCTTCAATAATTTCTTTAAACATCTCACCTATTTCTTTTAATCTTAAAGATGGTTTGAATTTCTTAGAAATTAATTCATTAGCTTTATTTTTAGCAAATTTATTTGCAAAAATAATAATCCCTCTTTTACCTGAAGAATGTGAAGTGATATTAGAACCTTCCAGTTCAATTATTTGATAACCATTACTAACACCATAGATTCTTCTTCTTTTAGTGGTAAATGCTCCTTTATTAATTATTTCTCCTTTTAAAGCTTCATCTATTCGATATATTTTAACTCCATCATCAGTTATATTTATATTCACATTTTCTTTCTTAGCAATAGAAAATAATTCCTCATCACTCTTAATTTCACCTGAAAAAAGCTTATCCTCTAATTTTTCACTATTACCCATAAAAGCAATTCTTTTTTTATCACTAGCCATCACACAACCATTTTTTCCCATATACGCAATAATTAAAGTCATTTTAAAACACTTCATTGATCCAAATTTTTTTTATATATAATATACTTGATTTTAAGTTAATCAAAAACTAATCCATTATTATAAAAACTCACTATTATTTGTTATTAAATCCCCCAATATATTTATATAGTAATGAAAAACTAAAATACACTTATAATTTATAATTATTTATCATTATAAATCTAATGATAAAAAAAAAATAAAAATGGAGACAACTTTAAATGAACGATCTTAATAAGATTTTTAAACCCGAATCAGTGGCAGTTATTGGCGCTTCCAATACCCCAGGTAAAGTAGGATACAGTATTATCGCCAATATGATTTCATGCGGATATAATGGAAAAATATACCCTATAAACCCAAAAGCTAATGAAGAAATACAAGGATTAAAAGCATACACAAACATAAAAGACATTCCTGAAAAAGTAGATTTAGTAATAATGTCCATTCCAGCAATGCTTGTAAACAATGCAGTAAAAGAATGCGGAGAAGCTAACGTTGAAAACATGGTTGTTATCAGCGCAGGATTTAAAGAAACAGGACCAGAAGGAGCCAAACTAGAAGAAGAACTCACAGCACTCGCAAAAAAATACAACATAAACATCATCGGACCCAACAGCCTAGGAACCATAGACTGCCACACACCACTAAACACATCATTCTCACAAATGATGCCACCCAAAGGAAACATGGCATTCATCTCACAAAGCGGAGCAATGATGGTAGCCATAATAGACTGGAGCGTAAATTCAGGAATCGGATTCAGCAAAGTAATCAGCCTAGGAAACAAAGCAGGAGTAAACGAAATAGAACTACTAAAATACCTAGCCGACGATCCCGAAACCTCAGTAATCATATGCTACCTAGAATCAATATCAAACGATGAAAACTTCATAAAAACAATGAGAGAAACATCCAAGAAAAAACCAATCATAATACTAAAATCAGGATCCAGCTCCGAAGGAGCACAAGCAGCATCCTCACACACAGGAGCACTCGCAGGCAGCGACCTAGCATTCGAAACAGCATTCAAACAATCCGGAATACTACGTGTACAAACAATGGCAGAACTATTCGACATAGGACTAGCATTCTCCAAAGCACCACTACCTACAGGACCCAACGTAGCCATCATCACAAACGCCGGAGGCGGAGGAGTAATAACAGTAGACGCAATGGAAAACACAGACCTAAAACTCGTCAAATTCGACAACAAAACAACAGAAAAACTAAAAAAATGCATACCCAACGAAGGAAGCACAGCCAACCCCATCGACGTACTAGGAGACGCACCAGTCATAAGATACAAAGAAAGCCTCGACATCATACTAAAAGACAACAACGTAGACAGCCTAATCATCATGGTATGCCCAACCGCATCAGCAGACCCCGACGGAATAGCAGACGTCATACTAGAAGCAGAAAAAAAATTCAAAAAACCAATACTAGTAGTAAACATGGGCGGACCATCATTCAAACAATCCAACAAAAAACTCAGAAAAAACAACGTACCCACATACACATTCCCCGAAACCGCCATAAAAGCACTAAACGCAATGACCCAATACACCAACATCAAAAACAAAAAACACACCAACTGCATAACAAACATAAAAGAAACAGACCCCAACACCGTATCAAAAATATTCCAAAAAGTTAAAAAACAAGGCCGAAACACACTACTCGGAAGCGAAGCATACACCGTAGCACAAAGCTACGGAATCAACGCAGCACCCATAAAACTAGCCACCTCACCCGACGAAGCAGCAAAAATCGCAGAACAAATGGGCTTCCCCGTAGTCCTCAAAATAGCATCCGACCAAATAATGCACAAATCAGACATAGGCGGAGTCAAAACAGGAATCCAAAACACCGAAGAAACCAAAAAAACATACAACGAAATAATAAACAACACACAAAAAGCACACCCAAACATCACACCCGACGGAATAGAAATACAAAAAATGATGCCCACAGGACAAGAAATAATCATCGGAATGATAAAAGACAAACAATTCGGACCAATGATAGCATTCGGAATGGGCGGAATATACGTAAACCTAATAGAAGACGTCACATTCAAACTAGCACAAGAAATAAGCTGCGAAGAAATAGACGAACAAATAGAATCCACCAAAGTAGCAAAACTACTCAACGGATACAGAGGAGAAGAACCATACGACAAAAAAAGCATCAAAGAAACCATAAAAAGAGTAGCAAAACTAACACTAGACTTCCCCGAAATAGCAGAACTCGACATAAACCCACTATTCGTCTACAAAAACGGAACAAGCGCACTAGACATAAAAATCAAACTAGAATAAAACACACACCCACACCACCATTATCACACACCCTCCCCCAAAAAAAAAGATTTTACAATAAAAAAAAACAAACTACAACCCAAATATAA